>CAYWOV010000178.1:0-6338 GCA_964459965.1 uncultured Planctomycetaceae bacterium
GCGTCGGTCTACACCGCCGTTGATGGGGCTGCTCAGCGAAGGAGTGAAAGAATCATGCCTGCAAAGCCGGTGAAGTTGGCCCCGTCGATCCTCTCCGCCGACTTTGCCAATTTGGGCAGCCAGGTCGCCGAGGCCGAGCGGGCGGGGGCGGATCGGATTCATGTGGACGTGATGGACGGGCACTTCGTCCCCAATCTCACGATGGGGGCGCCGGTCGTGCAATCGCTGCGCCGCGTGACGCGATTGCCGCTGGAGATCCACATGATGATTACGGACCCGGACCTCTTCGTCGACGAGTTCAGCGAGGCGGGAGCGGATTTGTTTCTCGTGCATTGGGAGGGGAACAACAACCTGTCGCGGACCGTGCAACGCATTCGCGCACTGGGCAAGCGGGTCGGTGTCGTGATTAACCCGGCAACCCCCGCGGCTATGCTCGAGGAAATACTGCAGGAGATCGATCAGGTGTTGGTCATGACGGTCAACCCGGGATTCGGCCATCAACAGTTCATCCACACGACCCTCCCTAAAATTCGCCGAGTCCGCAACATGATTGAGGAACTTAAGCCGGAGTGCGACCTCGAGGTCGATGGGGGAATTGATGCAAACACAGCCCCGCTCGTGGTGGAAGCGGGAGCGAATGTCCTGGTGGCCGGTTCGGCGATTTTCAATAATCCCGAAGGGGTCGCGGCCGCCATGAAACGGCTGGCGGCCAGCGGCAATCCGGCCGGGAGCTAAATGCCCCCCGATCCGCGCCGCGGCTGAGTTGGAAATCACCTGAGAGGCGAGGAGACGACATGCGTCTGGGAATTGCGACCGATCATGGCGGGTTTGGCTTGAAGCAGGATCTCGTCGCAAAGCTCCGCACGGCGGGGCATGAAGTCGTCGATTTTGGCGCTTTCCAACTGAGCCAGGGCGACGACTATCCGGATTTTGTCGTCCCCCTCGCCCAGGCGCTCGCCGCCGGAAAGCTCGACCGGGGGGTGGCCGTCTGCGGCAGCGGAGTTGGCGCGTCCGTCTGCGCCAATAAAATTGTGGGCATTCGCGCCGCGCTGATTCACGATCACTTCTCGGCTCGCCAGGGGGTCGAGGACGATCACATGAACCTGTTGTGCTTGGGTGGGCGGACGATCGGACCAGCCGTCGCCTGGGATCTCGTGCAGACGTTTTTGGCCGCCGAGTTCAGCCAGGCCGAGCGCCATTTGCGCCGCCTGGGCAAAGTGGCTGCCTTGGAAGCGCGACCCATCGAATAACAATTCCACAGGTGAGGCTGATGACCAACGAGCAATTGGACCAGTTGTCGATCAACACGATCCGCACGCTTTCGATGGATGCGGTCCAGCAAGCCGCATCCGGACATCCCGGTACGCCGATGGCGCTCGCGCCGTTGGTTTACACGATCTGGAACCGCGTGATGGCGTTCGACCCGCAGGACCCGATCTGGCCGAACCGCGATCGCTTCGTGCTCTCCAACGGGCATGCCTCGATGTTGCTGTGGTCGGTGCTGCATCTCACCGGCACGCAGGCGGTGAACGCCGAGTACGAGCGGGTGGGGCGGCCTTCGGTTTCGCTCGACGACATCCGTCATTTTCGTCAGCTCGACAGCAAGGCGCCGGGACACCCGGAATATCACTGGGTTTCGGGAGTCGAAACGACGACGGGTCCACTCGGCCAGGGGGTCGCCAACAGCGTGGGAATGGCCATCGCGCAAAAATGGCTCGCCAATCGGTACAACAAGCCCGGCTTCGACATCTTCGACTACCACATTTATGCCGTTTGCGGGGACGGCTGCATGATGGAAGGGGTTTCGTCGGAGGCGGCGTCGCTGGCAGGGCACCTCGGCCTCGACAACCTCTGTTGGGTCTACGACAACAACCACATCACCATCGAGGGAAACACGCAGCTCGCCTTCACCGAAGACATTGCGGCTCGCTTTTTGGGCTATGGCTGGAACGTGCTCCGCGTGGGGGATGCCAACGACATCGATCGCATCGAGCACGCCCTGCAGACCTTCCGGCAGACGAAGGGCCGGCCCACCTTTTTCATTTTGGACAGCCACATCGGCTACGGCGCTCCGCACAAGCAGGATACGCCCGAGGCGCACGGCGAACCGCTGGGCGATGAGGAAATCCGCCTGGCCAAGCGATTTTACGGCTGGCCCGAGGACGCGAAGTTTCTTGTCCCCGACGGCGTTCGCGAACACTTCACGGCCGGCATGGGCGCGCGGGGTGCCGCGGCACGACAAAAGTGGACCGAACTGTTCGCCGCCTATCGAGGCAAGTATCCCGAACTGGCGACCGAGATTGAGCAGATGCAACGCCGCACGCTGCCGACTGGGTGGGATCGCAACCTGCCCGCGTTTCCGGCCGACCCGAAGGGGATCGCCGGGAGAGAAGCGTCGGGCAAGGTGCTCAACGTGCTGGCGCAGAACATCCCCTGGTTCCTGGGGGGCTCGGCCGATTTAGCCCCGTCCAACAAGACCACCTTGAAATTCGAGGGGGCCGGAGACTTCGAGGCGAACAACTTCGGCGGAAAGAATTTCCATTTCGGTATTCGCGAGCACTCGATGGCGGCAATCGTGAACGGGCTCGCGCTCTCGAAGCTGCGACCGTTCGGGGCAACCTTTTTCATCTTCAGCGACTACGCACGGCCCGCCATCCGTCTCTCGGCCCTGATGGAGATACCCTGCCTCTTCGTCTTTACCCACGACGCGATGGGGGACGGCGAAGATGGCCCGACGCACCAACCGGTCGAGCAATTGGTGTCGCTGCGGGCGGTTCCCGGACTCGTGGTGCTGCGGCCAGGCGACGCCAACGAGGTCGTTGAGGCCTACCGCTACATCGTTCAATTGCGTCATCAACCCGCCGTGCTCGCGCTCTCGCGTCAGCCCTTGCCCACGTTCGACCGGACCAAATATGCGCCGGCGTCCGGAGTGGCGCGCGGCGCGTATGTGCTCGCCGACGCTCCGGGCGGGAACCCTGACGTGATCCTGATCGCTTCGGGGAGTGAAGTCAGTCTCGTCGTCGCGGCCCATGAGAAGCTTTCCGCGGAGGGCATTCGCTCGCGCGTGGTTTCGATGCCGTCGTGGGATCTATTCGAACACCAGACGAAGGAATACCGCGAGAGCGTGTTGCCGCCAGCGATCAAGGCGCGTGTCGCCGTGGAGCAGGGTTCCACATTGGGATGGGAACGCTACGTTGGCCTGTCGGGCCGCGTCATTGGAATGAAAACGTTCGGAGCCTCGGCGCCGCTCAAGGAGCTGCAGAAGAAGTTCGGCTTCGAGCCGGACAAAGTTGTGGCGGCGGCGAAGGAACAGTTGGCCAACAAGGACTCGGCGTAAACGCTGCCGTCCGCGGAAGGGTCGCGACGCGGATTCGGGCTGCGGAATCAACGGGCTCATGGATCCACAGGCTTGTCAGTCGCTGTTCCGAGCGATCCGCTGGGGCGACCGACAATCGTCGCGTCGGAACCGCCAAGCAGCTCATTGAGCAGCGGCTCGATGCGGCTCCAGACATCGGGACACTTTTCGACGTAATACACGCACAGGCGATGACAACGGATGATTGTGTCCGGATCGCTCTTTCCGGTGAGGATCGCGATCGGAATCGAGCGGCACGTTTCATCCGAAGCGAGCATCTCACACACGCCGAGTCCATTGCCGGCCGGCATTTCGATGTCGAGGCAGGCCATGTCGGGCCTCTCGGATTTGATCAGAGACAACGCCGAAAAAGCGTCGTACGCACAGAGCGTTTTGAACCCAAGCCGGCGGCAGCGCAGCGCAAGAGCATGGACCAGATCGCGATCGTCGTCCGCGATCAAAACGACTTTTTCGGTCACGTGGGATCCCCTCTCTTAGTTGACGTCTCCCGCCGCGAACGACTTGTCGATCGTTTTCAGAGGGGGTCACGCCTTGCGGAGCCTGCCACGATCCCAACTGCGCTGCGACGATTGGCGGATTCCGGATTGCGTGCAAAAAAGCTCGAATGAAGACTGAGGGACTGCAATTTCTTATGTCGCCACTCCTTAAAGCCCTCGTGGGGCCGGCGTATTCAAGGCCTAGTTCGCAACCAGGAACTCGGTCACCGCACCTTTGTGGGAATCCCCGGCCTTGCGCGGCTCTGTTGCCGGCTTTGGATCGCAGAGAGGCACATACTGGCGGACAAGTTCCAGCAGGGCGATGAAGTCGAGCGGTTTGGTCAGATACGCGTCGACTCCCAGTGCGAACATCTGCCGCCGCACACCGGGAGTATTGACGCCAGTGAGCATCAACACGGGAATCTTTTCGGTCAGCGGATGCGACCGCAACCGGCCGAAGATGTAGTTTCCCGATCCGTCCGGCATCACCATGTCGAGGATGATCATGTCGGGCCGCATGTCGAGCGCTGTCCAATAGCCCTGCATTCCATTGAAGGCGCGGAGCACGTCCACCCCGTACCGCTCCAAGCGGAACTTCAGGATCTTGGAGATCTCCGGGTCGTCATCAATGCAGAGGATTGTCGGCCGGCGGCGATCAGAATCGGTTTCGGCGCTGGCGTCCGACGAAATTTCACTTGGCGGAGGCACAGACATTCCAAGTGCCCGGCGCATCACGGGTTCCAGACGCTCCCACAGTCCGGCGCCCTTGGCCACGTATTCAGCGTGGAGCGTACGGCAGCGGCGCACAGTTTCCTCGTTCGAGGTGCCAGTCATGATGATCACGGGGATCTTGGCGAGCGATTCATCCCCCGCGAGCATCTCGCAGACGGAAAGGCCGTTTCCGCCCGGCATGTTCACATCCAACATGACCAGATCGGGACGGATGCGATTCACCCCCAACAGCGCGTGCATTGCATCGGGCGAACGAAACACGTGGAAGCCCATTTCAGCGCAGCGAAGAGCCAGCATTTGGACAAGATCGCCGTCATCATCAGCGATGAGGATTGTCTTCTCGGCTTCTCCCTTGGAATCTTGGGACTTCGATCGATCTCTCTTTGGTCGGATCGGTGCTTTGGGCGTGGTTTTGGCCTTTCCAATCGTCGCCCAAGCCTTGTCGAGATCGTTCATACGGGAGGCCTCGTGTGGTGTCGGCTGGAAGGGTGGGCGGTCGTCCATGGTTGGGAGAGTCTGTTCCAATTCCTCGTGATTGCGAGCCGCGTCAGGATCAGGGGCGTCCGTCGATTCAGGGATCGCGATTTCGTCTGACAGGAGCAAACTCTCGAAAGGCGCCGCAGCCACCAAATGGTCGTCGGAGACATCTGCTGCGATTGGCGTGCTGGCCGGTTGTACGAGTGATTCGTCCTCATCGGGACCGCCGGTCCGTGTCAACAACCGCTCAACGGCTTGTGTGATATGAGTCCAGACAGTCTCGGTGACGCCAGGCAGCTCGCTTTCGATCTCGATTTTTTCGGGCGGATCGTCATATTGGGTTTCGGACCGGCTGTCAGGCGGCTCGGCTGAAAGTTCGGTTTCTGCGTGAATCGCGGCTATGGACTCGAGTGTCGCGGGAGCGGCGGCCTCTGCGTCCTGAACTTCTCCACGAGAGGGTGCAGGCGGCGTGGAAGGTTCGGGGCCTGCTGCGCCGAGCGCCTCTGAAGTCACCACCAAGGAAGGTGCCTCGCAATGGGCGTCGCAGGTTGAAGTCATCGACGCGCCGCCGGCCTCGTCTGCGGGAGGCAGCTGAGGATTCTCGAGAAGCTCATTCAACAGCGGTTCCAGACGATTCCAGATTTCCGGGCATTTTTCGACATAGTAGGCGCCGATCGTGTTGCACAGGATGACCGTATCGGGATCGGCCTGGCCGGTGAGGATCACGAGCGGAATCTCGTTGAACGACGCATCGGACGCGATCGTCTCACACAACTTCCGCCCATCGTCGCCCGACATTTGCGCATCGAGACAGATGACCTGCGGCGACCGCATGCGAATGATCGCCAAGGCGGACGTGGCGTCGTGAGCCGCTAACACTTTGAGTCCCATCCGCCGACACCGCGCACTCAGGATATTTAGCAGTACGAGGTCAGGATCGGCGATGAAGACGGTCTTCGCGTCCCGTCGGGTACGAGGCAGGTCTTGAGGGGGGCCGGAGGACGGTTGCCCCTCAGGGACGGCCGCCTCGCAAGAACTCCCTGCCGAAAACGACGATGAATCGCTACCACTGGCACTAGACATGAACATTCTCCGCAATGACTTTTCCGACGGCCATTACCAAGTTTGAGGGTTGATACGGTTTGGTTAGAAAGTAGCGCGCCCCCGCGTCGAGAGCCGCCTGCTTGTCGACCAGGCTGGCCGAGAGCATGACAATGGGAATGTCTTTCGTCCGCTCATCGTGTTGAAGATTGGCGAGCACGACTAACCCGTTCATT
>CAYWOV010000179.1:0-6328 GCA_964459965.1 uncultured Planctomycetaceae bacterium
CCAAGCCGGTCAAGTTGGGGATCGTGTTTGGCGTGATCGCGGCGACGCACGGCGCGGGCTTCTGGCTCCGATACGGTCGTCAGGCGCGGCGGCTTTCGGAAGTCGTCTTCTTTCTGGGTTGTCTGTTTTACGGTTGTGGGATCTGGCTGGTCGCGCAGATCTTCAACATTCAGGGACATTACCCGAACGCGCTCTGGATTTGGGCGCTGGGTACAATCCCGTTCGCGCTCTGCCTGGATACCCTGCTGTTGCACGCGCTCGTTGCGGGTCTGTTGGCGACTTGGGTCGGAACGGAAATCCTCGACTTTGGCCTTTTGTGGGGATGGTGGAGACTCCCTGACGCTTGCTACTCGCTGCCGCTGCTTGTGCTGCCCGGCCTGCTTTGGGCGTATCGCAAAGCCTCGCCCGCGACCGTCGGATTGTATGTTCCGGTCTTGGCGTGGTGGGTCATCCTGCAGCCGATTGCCTGGAATTCGGATGTCAGCGTGGTTTATCTCATCGGCGCGGCGGGAGCCTTGTTCCTGGGGATTGCCGAGAGCCACGGCCCGGCAAATCGAATGGCTGATCCGTACCGACTCTACGGCGTGCTGCTAACGGCCGGAGTGCTTTCCACGCTGAGTTTCGGCGATTTCATTACCGAATTACTGCGTGGCACTTCTCCGCTGATGGGAACCAGCCTGCTGACGGCGTCGTTGATTGCCGCGACGGGACTTGGCGTAATCGCGGTCGCTGAGTGGGTCAGGTCGCGCACGGATACCACGGATCGACGATCGGTGGTCGAGCGAGTTTTTCGCCGTCAATGGCCCGCGGCCTCGTTGATCCTGCTCATGGCCGCACTCTGCGTTTGGGTCGGGATGTACCGCTCGCCTTCTCCCGCCAATTACCACTACGGGGCACAGCTTGAACGCTGGTCGATTGCCGCCATCGTGCCGGCGATTGCCGCAAACATGGCCCTGATCGCCTTTGCCGTCTGGCTGATTCGCATCGGTCTGCGCGAGGACCGGGGTTGGCTGTTTGCGGCGGGCGTGTCGATGTTCTTGTTGTGGGCCGTCTTTCGCTACATCGATCTCTTCGCAGGAGTCGGCGGAATGTTGGGGGCATCACTGATGTTCTTCTTGTGCGGTGCCGCCCTGTTTGGCATGGCTCGCTTCTGGTCGCATCGCAAGGAGATCGTCCATGTTTGAATCTTCGCTGGATCAGACTAGGCGAATTTCACGTGTTGGACCGCTCGTCGATTGGTTCAAGACGCGGGAGCGTGCATGGCTTTTGATCGGCGCGGCCGCTCAGATTTTTGTGCTGCTGGGGATGATCGGCCTCCATTCGATTCCGTTTCTGCGCGGCCAGACAGTGTTGCTGCGAGTGCAGCCCGTCGACCCCCGCGACCTGTTCCGCGGTGATTACGTCATCCTGGGCTATGACTTCAGCCGACTGCCCGCCAACGCTATTCCGGGACTTCCGGCGCAGAACGGTAACGCATCGGACCGGCTTCAGGGCCGGACGGTCTACGTCTCGCTCGTCCCCGAGGCGGACGGCCTGCACTACCGCGGCGGCGGCTACAGCCTGACGCCGCCGGCGAGCGGCCTCTTCCTTCGGGGCACGCTCAACGGGTGGAATAGGATCGATTTCGGCATCGACCGCTATTACGTCCAGGAAGGGACTGGGCATAAATACGAAGAGGCGCTGCGGAACCGCCATTTGTGGGCGGAAGTCGTCGTCGGTGCGGATGGTCAGGCGGCCGTAGAAGGACTGAAAATCCAGTAGATCGGCCTGCCGGCTTCGATTTTGGCGAGGCGGCAACCCGAAATCATTCGGTGCACGCGCTGAGAACGCCGATTAAGATGGACGGATGCTGTCGATCATTGTGCCGGTGTTCGACGAACAAGACAGCCTGGAGACGTTGCACCGCCAAATTGGCGAGGCGTGCCGCGGACTCGGCGAGTCAACGGAGATAATCTTCGTCGATGACGGCTCGACCGACGGCTCCTGGAACGTGATCTGTTCGCTTGCCAACTCCGATCCCTCGGTCTCGGGCATCCGTTTTCGCCGCAATTTCGGCAAGGCCGCCGCTTTGACGGCCGGCTTGCGGGCCGCCAAGGGCGACTTGATTCTCACAATCGACGCCGACTTGCAGGACGATCCGGCCGAAATCGCGGGTATGCTGGCGAAACTTCTCGAGGGTTTCGACGTCGTCAACGGTTGGAAGGCGCGCCGGCTTGATCCGTGGCACAAGGTCTACCCCAGCCGCGTGTTCAACGGATTGGTTAGCGCAATCACGGGGCTCAAGCTGCATGATCACAACTGCGGATTGAAACTTTTCCGGTCCGAAGTGGCGGGCGAGATTCGGCTCTACGGCGAGCTGCACCGATTTATTCCCGTGCTCGCGGACGCGCGCGGGTTTCGCGTCACCGAGGTGCCGGTCAACCACCGGCCACGGCGGTTCGGACGTTCCAAATACGGCGTGCGGCGCTTCGCCCGCGGGTTTCTCGATTTGTTGACGGTGAAATTTCTGACCGGCTTTGGCGAGCGGCCTCAACATATTCTTGGAGGGTTCGGCCTGCTGTTCTTTGCCATCGGCTTTTGCGGTTTGCTGTTCTTGGGCGGGGTCTGGTGCGGGACGCACATTTTTGGAGCGGACTTCGGGCCGATCGGCACACGCCCCATGCTCGCCTATTCAATTGCGGCTACGCTGCTCGGAGCGCAAGCCCTCTCGCTGGGACTGCTCGCAGAACTGCTTGTGGCTTACACGGGAAAAGAGGCGGAAACGTTCAGCGTCAAAGAGCGCACTGACGTGGCGGCTACTCGGCCGTCTTCTGAACGATAATCGATTCGCGGCGCCGATCTGCTTACGCTTTCGGAGCCCGCCGCAGCCAAGCGCCCCCTTCGCGACCACGGCCGAACCAAAAGCCAAACAGTCCACCAACCGCGATTGAGACGAGTGTGGTTGTTCTGAGCTCGTGCAGATGGGCAACGAAATACCACAAACTTCCGTCGGGGATGAATGGAAAGAACCGCCATTCCGTAAAGAGTCCAAGCAACGTTGCCAACACACCGCAAACAACTCCCAAACGGTTGGATCGGCCTCCTGAGAATGCGCCACATCCCAAACCCATTGCTGCGCCGGGGAGGATGAGCCCATAAAAGCCTTCTCGCGTCAGCAGAGCGAAGGCGAAATAACCGATCGCGCCCCCGATGGCAGCGCCGATCAGGCCCAAGAGCCAATTGGCTCGTTTGAGACTTTGCGGCATGGAAACGTGCCTGTGAAAACCATGGGGTCGCAGGCTGCTACCGTGCCTTGTTGTTGTTGCTGCCTGCCAGTTGCTCGGAATTCCACCAGCGGCGCCAAGCGACCGTGTTGTAGCCAAACGACTGTTTGGTGATTGCCTCGAGGGCGTCTTTTACTTGCGGGTTTGCGACGGTGCGAACGACCAAGACCGGTCGGAGTCCTTCGTGGTATGCCGCATAAGTTCCATCCCCTTGCGGGACCAGATTGTCCTGGATGTAGTGATTGCCGCGAGCCGAGGCCAGATACGCGACTCGGCTCATGCAACAGCTCGGACGGTAGGCCACGTCGACCGTTTTCGAGTAGAGCGAATCAATCAGATAGGGAACGTTTTCGCGGCTGCCGACGGTGCCTAACACATTCGCCGCGCGGCAAACCACGTCGCGATTGGGAAATCGCAACGCCTGCCCATAATAAGGCCGTACATATTCAGGCCGTTGCTTTTTGCTGGCTTCCTGAGCGGCATCCCGCACGAGCGGCGAAGAGTCGAAAAGAGCCTCTTCGACGAGCCCAAGCACGGCTTTGGATCCGGGCATGTCTCCCAAGATCCGCACGTAGAGCAGGCGCGAGCTGTCCAGGTCACTTGCCCGAAGAGTCTGCATCAGGGCCGGGACTGCGGCCGGATCATTGATGGATCGCAGGTCGCGAAGCGCTCGGGCGCCGGTCTCGTTGTCCGCGTTCTCTGCCCGACGTATTAGTCTGTGGATTTTGGCGACCCATGCCTTCTCCGCATCGCTGAGCGGAACTTTACTCGAGGCCGATTCGCTCGACTTGCGATCGATTTTCTGAACGGTCGAGCGTTCTACGACGACTCGAATTCCCTGCGGTGTCGTGACTGCGACATTGGCGCCCGATTTGGTGATCTTTCCACGCAGCACGCCGCCGTTGCGAAGCGTGACTTCATCGGGTAAGCAGGTCGAGGCCGCGAGCGACGTCATTACGAAACCGGCTGCAACGACGGAAACACTGCGCAAGTTCATTTTCATGGGACCCAACTCTCAGACTGAGAAGGCCCGATGCGAGCAACCGATGCGACGGTCATGCTAAGATTCTAGCCACTTCGCCTGCGGACCGGCAAGAAAGCGTTCAATGGGAGGTCGCTTTGGGGCGGCGAACCTTTTTCTTTTTCGTCAAAGTTTTCGCCGTCTGCGACTTTGCGGCTTTCTTTCTTCCGCCTGCCATGGCCGCTTGCGAGGCGCCGCCAAAGATATTGTCCCATCCTGCGGAGAATTTGACCGTCGAACCGGTGTGCACGGTGTAACCCGTCATGGGGGTGTTGCTCCTGTTGACTCTGTCTTCGATGGACGTCTTAGTCGAGCCTGATTATTCGGCGGATTTCCTGCCAGGATTGAATGTACGTCGCGAAGGGGAGCCCGTCGACCGTTGCGCTGGGACGACGCGCGATCCCGTCGACGGCTGGTCCATCAGCGATCATGCGTTCAAGCAGGTGCAGATGAAACGCGCTATCGAGGGGGGCGAGCGCGTCGGTGCGACCGGCCAGCAAAAGAGTCGCCGCGGCGAGCGCGAAGGCGCCCCAATTACTCGTGCCGGCGATGATATTCCAATCGGTTGCGGTGCGGCACGGAATGGCGGCCGTCTCTTTGCGAGGCAAACGACGCACGAGTTCCTCCCAGGGGACGACTCCCATGCCGATTTCATTTCCGCCATCGCCGATGCCGATCGTGGTCACTTGTTTGGGCAGCGACGGGTCACTCTCGAAAAGCCGATACAGTGGCGGCGCCCAATCATCAATAATCAGGCCGCGGGAATTGTGGCAGCGGTTGCGATGCTCGACGGGAACGGCTGCGAGGAATTCGGCGATTGGCGGCGGCCCGGAGCGGGGCTGGAGTGAAAGTGACGCTTCGTCGTGGCTGGGGCCGACGCGTTCAATGGCAATTAAATGCGTCAGCGTGCGACCGAGATCGCCTTTTAGAAAGTCGTCAATCCAGAGGTCGGCCGCCGACATCCCGGCGATTGAAACTCCGCACGCGGAAGGACAAACGGCGATCATCGAGGGATCGCAACCGGCCGCCAGGATCGCAGCCCGCACGGCCCCGGCGCAATTGGCATCCGTCACGAGCGTCGTCCGGATGCCAATTGATTCGAGAGCCATCGCCAGAACAACCGCACCGGGTGGCCCATCGGTTTCGGCGGCCGGCGGGTCAGCAGCGGGAATGAAAAATCCGGTGACGATCGCCGCGTCCCGGCATGATTTGCACAAGTCGGCTGCCGCTTGCGCGAGATGGCCCGGACAAAGGGGGCCGTAGAGCGGCTCACTCGAAATCAAACCGCGGGCCGCCGGGTCTCGGCGGATGACTGCTTCAATTTGATCGAGCGGCGACGCAGACAATGACCCTGTCCTTGGCGGTCATTGTCGGGGGACGCAGCAAGCCACGCAAGCTGCTAACCGAAGGCGAGATCCGGCTCAAACGTGACGCCGGCAGTCCGAGTCGCAAAAACCAGAGATCGAGCGAATTGGTCCGAATGCTACTTCGGCGCGTCGATGGGGGAGTCCCGCTTCTCGTCCTGTTCGCGTTTGATCGCGTCATAGACCTCTTGGCGATGGACGGTGACTTCTTTTGGCGCTTCAATGCCCAATCGCACCTTGTCACCCCGAATCTCGATCACCATCACGGTGATATTATCGCCGATGATGATCTTCTCGTCCTTTTTACGGCTCAGTACCAACATCGTTCTTCCCTGCACGGTGGGACGCGTTGATGGTTTACAACTCCCCCAAGCATAAGCGATGAATTGGGGCAAATGGGGAAGCGGGCGCGTGTTTTCGACCCGCAACACCCGATGTGGCGGAATCTCTACCATGTCTTGCGACAATGAGTGAAACAAGGAAGGCAGCGGATCTTCCGAGATGTTGCGAAACCCCAGCGCCACTTCGATGATGTGACTTTGTGCGGCCGTACCCAATCAAAAACCGGCCAACGACAACGCCGGGCATTATTGTAAAACTTGATACGGCCGAGCGATGGGTCGCCGTGACCCGTAACTAAGATGGAATTGCGGCGGCCCGGCAGGCGGTCACGCATGAAC
>CAYWOV010000180.1:0-6317 GCA_964459965.1 uncultured Planctomycetaceae bacterium
CGGCCACCTCTCGCGAGAAAAGCTCGAGAAACTGCAGGTCATTCTCGTTAAAGGCGCCCGGTCGCGGACTTTCGACATTGAACGTTCCGAGGATTTCATCGTGAAGGATCAAGGGAACGGTCAATGAACTATGCGCCCCTGGTGCGCCCGGCAAATACAGCGGATCGGTCGTCGTGTCTTCGCAAAGATAGCTCTTGCCCGTCGCGGCGACGAAGCCGGTCACGCCGTTGCCCTGTGGGTCGGCCCGCAGCACGCGGTTTGCCGCGCCGGCGTCCATTCCGACTTCCAACAGCGGTTCCAACGTTTTCGTGGATTTGTCCAAGAGCCGAATCTCGACCGTCTCGAATCGCAGCAAGTCCTGCGTGTAGTGCAGAATCTTGGACTTCAAGAGATCGATCCGCTCGTCGACGCTCATCTGCAGAATGTCTTCGAGCGACAGGTCGCCCAGCTCGAGTCCCGCCTGGTAGATCGCATTGAGCTTCTGCCGCTGGAGCACTTCGGCGGAAATGTCGCGGACGGTGACGACGAGCAGATTCGGGCTTTCGACCCCTTCCGCCGACACGGGCCGGGCCTGAACCTCGTAGTAAGTCTTCTCTCCCACGCGAAGACTGCTCTTCGCCAATTCGCCGGAGCCAAGCGCCGTGTGGAGCGGGCAAAAATCAGGTCCGATGATCTCCGGCGTTCCAAAGGCTTCGTAAAACGTCTTGCCGATCAGCGAGTCGACCGTTCCGGCGGCCGGAGCCTGCGCTTCGGCGGCACCTTTTCCGTTGGGCAGCGGATCCCGGCATGTCGCACCGGCGCGACCCGGTTCAATGCGCATGGTGAATTCGTGGAGCAGACGGTTGCACCACAGGATCCGCAACTCGTGGTTAAGCAGAGCGACGCCATCGGGAAGCTGATCGAGGATACCGCCCGCTTGCAAGATGGTCGTAATGGACGCGTTGTCTTGCCGCGAGGGAAACATGGGCCCAGCTGTACCGGGCGAGCGTTCGACGCCTGCTTCCGCCTCGGGCTTGCTTTCGTAAGCCTTCGCGGCGGCGCCGTCACCCGTCGGGCTTTGGCCTTTCTCGCCGGCCTCCGAATCCTTGGGGCCTGCGTCCGGCATTTTCGGTGTCGTGGGCACCCCTTCGAAAACTCCGCATTGAACCAATCGTGCGTGATCGGATTATAAATGGACGTGAACAGGTGAGCAACACACACTTCAGCCAGGTCGCTGTGTCGTCATATTCACCATGTCGTCACTTTCACCGTGCCGTCGCATTTATTGTGTCGTCACGTGAAGATGCGGATTTGCCGACTCGAGCGTATCGATCCCGGCCGGCGTCGGGCCGCCGCGACTCACATACACTCTTCGCAGGCTTGTGACAGGGGCCAGCGCCAGAAGACCACGGTCCGTAATCGCCAGGCCTTTTAGATCGAGATTCTCGAGCGACGAAAGTCCCGCGAGATGGACCAGGCCGGCATCGGTCACTTTCGTTTGCGCGAGGCTGAGCGACTGCAGGTCCGCCAATTTGGCCAGATGGGCCACGCCGGCATCGCTGATCGGCGTCCCCTCGAGACTGAGGAACTTCAAATCGCGCAGGTCGGCAACAGGCGCCAGTTCCGCATCGTGGACATCTGCTCCCGCAAGAATCAACGAAACGGCGTGGCCCTCGGCATTCGTCTTCACTTGTCCTTGGAGACGCTGCATCGTCGAAATGGCGTCGAGTTCCGCCTTGCTCGGCGGCCCCTCGCTGCACCCGGCAAGCAAGATCGCCGCGAGCGCGACAAGTTTTCGCCCATTCAATTTCGATCGGTCTCGCACGCATGCGGTCCGCCAAAGTGATGCTTTGGAGGTGATTTTACCGCGCCGTGCCGGTGGCAGGCTGCGCACGGGACGATTTTTCGCCTTGTGAATCCGTCGCGGCGTCTGCCGCAGGATTTGAATTGGCAGCCGTGCTTGTGATCGGGCCCGAGACCGGGGGGATGGCTCCCGCGATCGGTTTCGCCGTGGTCTGAATTCGTCGCGGGGTTTGCAATTCGGGCCACACACGCGTGCGATAAATCGTCAGCCCGTCGACCGCGTGATACAACGCGCCGCATTCACACGGCGTGAGCCGGTTTCGGATCAACTCGTCCGCAAGTGCTGCGACCGCGCGGCGCACCCATTCTTCCGACAACCGCGATTGCGGGAGTGCCACATCCAGGAACTCCAAGATGTGACCGGTCGTGCCGAGTCGCTTTTCCAGGTCGTCCGAATGACCCGGGCCCTGGAAGGAATTGGACGAAAACGTGCCATCGGGATTTTGGTACATCCGAGCCATTTCGATGTGGCGGCGGACCTTTTGATCGGCTTCCATCCACGGTCCATAGAGCGTGCGACCAGAAGCCAAGAATCCGTTGCGGGAATAGGCCAACGCGAAGAGTCCGTGACATCCGCCACAGGCCGACGCGGTCACCGTCTTTCCCATTTCAACTTGCACCAACCGCTCCATGCTCCAGGGCTCGCCGTCTTTGTTCGTCCACTGCGCGTCCGATTCCAGATAATGAGCCAGGAACCACAGAACCCAGGTCACTTCCTCGCGGTCGTTGACTTCCGCCTGGGCGCCATGGATCAGATCGGCGAGCGTCACGGTTTCGCCGCCTCCCGCCTGGAATTTGAAATCGAGCGGCAGGTCGCACATCGTCATGCAGGCCATGAATTGGCAGGGATGGCCCTGAAATTCGTAGGGATGCCCGTTATAGGCATGCGCATGAGCCCCGTATGCGGTCTTTTCAAACCAGGGTTGATCGTGAAATTTCGCACCCGAAGCGATCCACTCGAGTGCATTCACCTTGTTGCCGTGCTCTTTAACGACGTATTCCCGCCGATAGGCCAAAAGCCCATGGATGATTTGCCACGGCGTTTGGATGTCCGTCTCAAGATAGCGGCGCGAATTGACGCGAATGGCTTCATCAACTTGAGCGGCAAGCGGATCGGCAAGCGAGGGCGACGGAGCCGGCTCCGGTGCAGCGGCAGCGAGCGGCGAAGAGCTCTTTTTTGGAGACTCATCATCTCCGCGAGTCCATCCGGCCGACCCGAGAAGCCCGATTCCAGCCAGCACAATCGTCCATCTGCGCAACTTCGACAGCCTCATCGGTTTGTCAATCTCCTGAACGCGATTCGCTCATCCCTAGCAAAGTTGGGCGTGCGCTCGCCCCTTTCGAAAACTGCGGCCAAGCCGCTGTGGGCTTCCAACCCTCGGAATCGGAACGGAAGCGGGCCTAATTGTAGGGTCCCTACAAGTTTTCTCAATCCACTAACCGACCGATTCAACCCAATCGTACCGATCCACCCTGTCTATGCAGGCTTGATCGCCGGGAACTGCGCAATTCGGAGGGCCCCATTTACCGCTTCGAGCTTCATTCGAGGTTCGTTGCGATTACTCCCTAAGACCAATCGGCCAAGCAAAAAGGGAGAACCCAAAAAAGCCGCTTCGCAACGGCGGATCGACGGATGCGGTGCGAACACGTCAACGGGCACATTTCCACTGATGGGAAAACGCAGCAGGAACCTCACAGCCGGAACGCGCCCCGGCCGCACGCGGACATCGAGAATTGAGAAAGTGGCGAGAGGGTCCCAAAAACCTTAACGCCGCAGACTCTTCCCCGGTTCCTGCTTGCTGACATCGATCAGCGGCGGACCACTTAATCTGGGCGCTGAGATTTTGATCGCCGAGAGGGTTCGCCCGAAGGTCGCCACGAACCCCAGCGTCTTCCGGTCTGGAGGTGGGACGAAATGCATCTTTGGGAATGTGGGCGATCTGTCCGGCCGACAAGCGACTTGTCGGGCGGGCAAGCCACTCCCCGGCCGAGCCGGAACCTGCATTTCGGCCTGTGTCACAAACCGCAAAGAGAGTCCGTCATTGCGGCAACCGTTCACGAGGACTTGCCGCTAAGTCGTCAATTTGCTGAATGACCTCCCCAATAGCAGCCCGGATCACCGCATCGGCGATCCCGTCCAGTGGCGTCGGTTCGCGGTTGAGAATGAGCAGTCGCGCTCCCGACTCTTTGGCAAGCACCGGCAATTCGGCGGCTGGAGTGACCACCAGCGAGGAGCCAATTGCCAAAAACACATCCGCCTCCCGGGCCCAACGCATGGCCGTTTGCAGCACAATCGGCGACAGCGATTGCCCAAATGAGATTGTCGCGTGTTTCGTCAGCCCGCCACATTGCGCGCAGCAGGGAACGGTTCCCGACTCTTGAAATTGCCGCAACATCAGCTCGGCGTCGTATCGCGCGGCGCAGTCGAGGCACGCGACTTCCCGAGCCGTTCCATGCAACTCCACCACGTTTTTACTGCCGGCCAATTGATGCAGACCGTCGATGTTTTGCGTGATGACTCCGCGAATCCGGCCGGCCGATTCCCAGCGCGCGAAGGCCCGGTGGGCGACGTTCGGTTTCGCCGCCGCGAAGCCGACGTGGGTCTCAGCCCGTTGACGCCAGTATTCCAGTCGCGCCTCGGGATCCCGAAGATATTCGTCAAAAAGAACCGGCTTCCGCCGCGACCAGACCCCGCCGGGCGATCGGAAATCGGGAATGCCGCTCTCCGTGCTCACGCCCGCGCCAGTGAAGACCACTGCGCTGTGGGCGTTCGCTAGATGGTCTGCGACACTCCGAGCTACGGCATCCACGTTGTGAAATCCTTCCTAATTTGCCATTCAATTAAAAATAATTTTTCAAAAATAAGTAGCATCCCAGTCAGATTTGGTGTACGTGTGTAGCTAGGGATAAGGGGACTCTGATGAAAGCATCGAATCCGCATCCGTACGCGCCTGCCGAGACGGCAATGAGTGCCTCGACTCCGCAGCCGACAGTCTACATCGTCGATGATGACCAGGCGACGCGCAAGTCGCTGCGATGGCTGGTCGAAACGCTCGGCGTTCCCGTGCAGACCTTTCACTGCGCGGTCAGCTTTCTGGACGCATACGACCGCTCAATGCCCGGCTGTCTCGTGCTGGACATGATGATGCCCGGCATGAACGGCTTGGAGTTGCAGCGCGAGTTGAACGACCGCGGCATCGACATTCCGGTGATCGTGCTGACCGGATACGCGGACGTCGCCACCGCTGTCCGTACGCTCAAAGGCGGAGCTGTCGAGTTTCTCGAAAAGCCATTCAACGACGACGTGCTCTTGGAGCAGATTCGATTGGCATTGGCGCTCGACGCAAAACGTCGCACCGAGCGCGGCGCTCGCGAAGTCGTTCGCGAACGCATGGCCCGCTTGACGGCCCGCGAAAGCGAAATTCTCGACCTCGTTGTCGAGGGCCTCTCGAGCAAAGAGATCGCCGGCCGGCTCACCGTGAGCTTTAAGACCGTCGAAGCTCACCGCGCAAAAGTCATGCGAAAGATGGAGGCGGAAAGCGTGGCCCAGCTGGTCCGCATCGTCGTCTCCGCTACCTCGTCAAGCGACCAGCGCGCGCAGCTGCACGCGGACAGCTTGAAAAAAGCCAGCCTCTGAAGCCTGTTTGGCCGCTTCGCCCCCATTTGCGGCGACCGCCAAATTCTCGATGAAGAACGCGGCTTCCAAAACAAGAAACGCAGACAGCGCCGATCGGCGTCTTCGTGATTGGTCCTTCGTGCTTGCACATCCACTCGTTAAACTAGCCGAACGATAATACAGCCACGAGTTGCGTGCCGCGGCGGGCGGAGCATTGGACGAAGCGAGCGGAACTTTCGAGATCAACGGCGTCCGCATTGCCGACACATTTGCGGAAGCCTTCCCGACTACGGCCGCCCGGCTCATCGTTACGGCTGAAAGCCTGCATTGGGCAAAGACCGCCGCGGCCGTCTTCACAGGCAACGCGACAAGCGTGATCGCCTGCGACATCGAGTCGGCCCTCGAGCGGACTCTTGCGCCGTCCGAAACGCCCGACGCGCGTCCCGGCGTCAGCCTGCTCGCGTTCGCCTTCAGTCGCGAAGGCCTCGGCAAAGCGGTGGCCGCCCGGGTGGGCCAATGCATTCTCACCTGTCCGACGACCGCGTGTTACGACGGCCTGCCCGGCTGTCCCAAAGACAAGCAAATCGTAATCGGCGGCCAACTGCGCTATTTCGGCGACGGATTCCAAACATCCAAGAAAATCCTCGGCCGTCGGCTCTGGCGGATCCCTGTCATGGATGGCGAATTCACCTGCGAAGATCGCTTCGGCACGATCAAAGGCGTCGCGGGCGGCAACCTGATTTTCTGCGGGACGACTCAAGCCTCGGCACTCCATGCGGCGGAAAAAGCGGTCGCCGCCATCCACACGCTCCCCGATGTCATTTTGCCCTTTCCCGGCGGCATCGTCCGCAGCGGTAGC
>CAYWOV010000181.1:0-6294 GCA_964459965.1 uncultured Planctomycetaceae bacterium
CAGGCACCGGAATAGAATCGTCAGTCGCTCTTTGTTTGTGGCTGTCTTGCATGATCGGTCTCCCCGATCGCGTTGTGCGAGCGGATCGAGAATTTCGGCTCAGCTTCGATCTCACCCGCGGAGGCGTTGTGTTTGCGTTCGGCTGAGTACGTGACGACCGAAAGCTCGTCGCTCGTCGAATCTATAAGAGGAGAAGCCGGGCCAAAAGAACTTTGTCGGAAGCGAAATTTGCCGACTGCGGTGCTTCTGCTTTTTATCTCGGCGTGCGAAGTTCATCAACCGACGCGTCGAAAGCCCGTGATTCGCCTGCGGCGTGACTGCGATCTTTGGCCGCCCGACTGCATCCGACCTTGGAAATGCGACCCCCTCCCGCAACGTCGTCTTGCCGCGCATTCTTTAGCACCTCATACTGAACATCCTATGCACCTTCGCCTTCCCCATCTCGGCTTGCCATTGCTCGCCAAAGATCTGGCAGAGCAGGCACAAAGGCGGCAGACGTATGGGACGCGGGTCTCGTTCGCGATCCTCTTGTTCCTGACGTCGGCTTTGTTCTTCGTGCCGACTTACGTCGCAGCAGGGTTTTCTCCGGTGAGCGCTCTGGGCGGCGGGGCGCGACTGTTGAACGCGATTTACGAAATGGAGTTTTGCGGGCTGTGCGTGTTCGTGCCGGCGATTGTCAGCGGCGCCCTGGCCGCCGAGAAGGAGCGCAACACGCTGCAATTGGTGTTTCTCACGCGGCTCGGGCCCTGGACAATCCTCTTTGAAAAGCTGTTGTCGCGGCTCGTGCCCGTGGCGACTCTCTTGTTGATCTCGGTGCCCGTGCTACTCGTCGCCTACTCGGTGGGGGGATTGTCGCAAAAGAGTATCAACTTTGCCCTCTTGGGACTGATCGCGACGGCATTCCAGGTGGCGTGCATTTCGCTGTTTTGCTCGTCATTCTGTGCCACGACCGCGTCGGCGTTCGTGATGTCGTTCGTGATCCTTGCGGCCCTTTATGTCGCCCCCTACTTCGGCGTTGCCAGCTATGTCGCGATGGGATTGCGGAACCGTCTGTGGAACTTGAGCGCCCTGGGCTCGGCGATCGAAAGCCCGCCAATCGTGGCCGCCTTCGACGCGATCTCCTCGACCAACGGGTTGAGTTCGCACTGGGTCTTGAACCAATGGCACGGCGTGGGCTTGACCGTTCCACCGTTTCATCGGAACTACGTGCCGCTGGCCGTGATGACGTCGATCGGCCTGTTCTTTTTGATCCTGGCGCGGGTGGTGATCGTCCGCCGGGCCGCCCCGCAGCCCCAATACGTGATTCGCCGGCTATTCCAGCGGCTCGACCGAGCCTTTCGCTGGATCAACAATCGACTCGGCGCCGGGATCGAATTCGGCGGCCGCGACGGCGGCCTGCCGGTCAACCGCCCGATCGCCTGGCGCGAAAGCCGGCGAGGAAATCTGGGACGGATCAATTACCTGATTCGCATGATGCTCATCGTCGAAGTGCCGATCGTGATCCCCACGGCGCTTTATGCGATCACGACCCAGGCTTCGACGTTTGAAGCCTTGCTGCTTCCCGCGCTCTTCTTTTGGTCGATTGCCTTTTTGGTGGTCTTCATCCGCTCGGCCGGCCTGATCGCGGCGGAGAAAGCCAGGCAGACACTCGACGTTCTCGTGTCCACGCCGCTTCCCCTTTCGGTCCTCGTGGGGGAGAAGTGGCGGGGATTGTGGCGGGTGATGGCTGTCGTTTCCGTGCCGATCCTGATCTACGCGGTCATTGAGGGCTATTTTCAAACCGGGCAATCAGGTCCGCGCCGCTTGTTCTACGAGCTACAGGGGTTTGACACAGGAAGTGCCCTCCCGGACGTGCTCGTGGTGACGGCCAATCTTGTGATTCTGTTGTCGCTGGCCTCCCAGCTTGCTTTCCTCTTCGGTCTGAAGGCCAAGACGCAAGTGCGGGCCACAGTCGGCGTGCTGGGGCTGTTTTTCACGTGGTGCATGATTCCGCTGGTCATTCGCGTCTTTGCAGGGACAAAGCCGTGGGTTCTTTATTTCAGCCCGTTTGCAGGAGTCGCCGTCAATCAAGTCCCGGAGCTTGGCCTGTCCGGCACCGGCCCGTGGCAGCTCGCATCGGCACCCAGCAGATCGGTGTTTTATTTGCTCGTCCACTGCGGGATCTATGCGACGATTGCCTGGCTGCTCACCTGGATCAATTATCGCGTTGCGGGGCGCGTGCTCGTTCGGCCGCGCGTTCGGGAATAGGAAAGGCAGAGTCCAAGGTCCAGGGTCGAAGAAGTAGGCCGCTTGCCGAGAAGCCGAATTGCTTCACGCTGCGATATGCCCGAAGAATTCCTCGGCCGCCTGGTAAGACTCGGGCGTGCCGATGTCGAGAAACGAGCCGATGCTGCCGAAGCCGAGCAGCGTATGCGTCCGCAACCATTGCGGGAACATCTCCCGCTCAATTGAGACGGGGCGGCCTTCGGGGATCTCCTCGATCAGTTCGCGATCGATCAGATAGATGCCCGCGTTGATCGCCCCCGCCCCGCCGGCATCCTGCTTCTCCAGAAATCGCTCCAACCGATTCTGCGGCGTCGTTTCCACTTTCCCGAACCGCGACGTATCGGCGACCTGAGCCAGTACCAGGCTCGCATCGGCCCGCGCATGCTCATGAAACGCCCGAAACAACCTCAGGTCGGCATCGCAATACGAATCGCCATTCAACACGATCACGCCACGAGCCCCGGCACGCCCGGCCGCGGACGGATTTGCAGGAAACAACTTCGGCAGCGCCAACCGCAAAGCGCCGGCCGTGCCGAGCGGAGCCGTTTCCATGGAATAATCCAGCGACACATGCCCATACCGGTCGCCGAATTCCTGCCGAATCTGTTCGCCGCGATAGCCGGTCAACAGTACAACACGCTCAACGCCGGCGTCGGCGAGCTGATCCAGCAAATAGGCCAGAAACGGCTTCCCGAGCACCGTTGCCAGCACCTTCGGCCGATCACTCACCACGCTGCGCAACCGCGTCCCCAACCCCCCAGCCAGAATGGCCCCCGTAATCTCAGGCATAGTGGAATCCAAGTGGTGAGTGTCGAGTGGCGAGGCAAACAAGGCGGCCCGCGGTTACCGCTCCCTTGTCTTTCCCCCTCTGCCCTCCTCCCGCTTCCCTCTTCCCTCGCCGCGAACGCCGCAGGCGTTCAAGCCGCGTTCTTGAACAGCGGCCGGCCCATCATGCGGTAGCCTTTGATGAGTTCCTGAATGCCGTCATCCAGGGATCGCTTGGCCTCGAAGCCTGCCTGCCGCAGGCGGTCGCTCGAGACGATGTAATTTCGCTTGTCGGGATCCTTTCCGATGGCGGCGAAGTGGACGTAGAAGTTGGGAATGTACTCCCGCACCTTGAAGGCCAACTGTTCCTTCGAGAGGTTGGCCGAGTCGAGTCCGACGTTGTACGGCCGGCCCGCCATCCGCGACCCGTTGGCGATGCAGTGCAGCATGCAGTCGGCCACGTCGCGGACGTGCACGTAGTTCCGCTTGAAGTCCTTTTCAAAGATGACGATGTAACCCTCGTTGAGGGCCGTGTAGACAAAATGATTCACCAACAAATCGAGCCGCATGCGGGGCGCCATGCCGAACACAGTCGCCAACCGCAGCGTAATGGCGTTTTTGCTTTCCAACAGGTGCTGTTCCGCCTCGCATTTTGTCTTGCCGTAAAGCGAAATCGGCACGAGCGGCGTTTCTTCGGTGCAGAAACTGGTCCCTTCGGTCGAACCGTAGCCGCTGTTGGTGTTCGGGTAAATCACCAACTGCTGCGGGCTGCGCAAGCGATTGAGCAGCTTGACCGAGTCGAGATTGACAGAGGTGGCCATCCCGGGATCGCGATCGCAGGCAGACGCTCCCACGATGGCCGCCAGATGAATGACGACGTCGACATCCTTGAGAGCCGTCCGCATCACGCTCTCGTCGCGGACATCGCCTTTGACAAAATCAAACTTCGGCTGGGCACACAGGTGAAACAGCCCCTGCTGTCCCTGGCCGTAAAGCAGATTGTCGACGGCCCGCACGCGAAACCCGGCATCGAGCAAATGCTCGCAAAGCACGCTGCCGAGGTACCCCAATCCGCCCGTAACCAGCGCTCGCTGACTCATGCCAATCGCCTCCCTGCGAATTTTTCCGGTCGAGAATCCCGAAAGAGGCAGCTTCAAATGCCCTCCCGCCTCATCCGGGCCGCCGAATCTGGCAGAGATGGGCGAATGCGTCAAGAGGGAGTTCGAGGGTGGGGTTTAAATCACGATCGAACACCGCATCGTCGGAATCGCACTTATCGAGCTGTCGTCAAGACGACGACCTCGTCGCGGATGGTGAACGTCATACCGAGTGGGGCGAGCAAGCGGGTGAGGGCGGACGAGAGCGGTTCGTTGACGGCCGAGCCGGTGATTGTTGTCGACGGGTTGATTGCGCCCGAGCGGCGAGCGGCGGGGTCGAGCACGAAGGTTTCGTCGGTCTTTGTTTCGAGCACGGCGATCATCTGTTTTAACGACTCGCCGTGGAACTGGAATGTCACCTTCTTGTTGAGAGTCTCGGCGACGAGTGCGTTTTCTGCTTCCTGGCGAGACGACGGTTGCGACAACGCGAGATTGTCGTGCGTGGCGCGGACGACTCGCAGGCCGTCGCCGTCCGCGACGTAGGTCAGGCCGAACGGCTCGAGCGTCAGGTTGAGCCAGGCATGCAACGTGAGCCGGCCGCCGAGCTTCAGCGGTACGCGGAGCTGCTCGTCGACCACCGCGGCTTTCAGTTCGTCCCGGTCTAGGCCAATGTGGATACGGCCGATTTTTCCGTAAAACTCCATTAACTCGGCCAGCGTCTGGTCCTCATCGACGTAAAGGGCAAGGTCGCGGTCGAGCGCTCGGGCGATCCGTTTGGGAGTCGGAAGCGGAGCGAGTTTGGAAGCCAGGTAGTCCTCGCAGGAATTGCTTTCGAGAACCATCGGCTTGCGTGGGATCTCGGCGACTCGGCCTTCGGGGTCGATCAGGATGGCGGTCGGCCAACCGGGGATGCCGTGGTCCTTGACCATTTGGCCCGAGGTGTCGAGCAGGATCGGGAAGGGGAAAAGCCGGCCGCGCCATGTGCGATGGACGATCGGCTTGAGCTTCTCGTCGAGCATCTTGAAATCGGTCGCCCGCGGGTCGCAGACGGTGAGGATCACAAACTTGTCGCGGTCCGCCGCATGGTCTTCGGCAAAAGCGAACCAGCCAGGCAGACCGCGCTCGACGCACGGACCGCACCAATAACCCCAGAATTCGAGCACAACCCACTTCCCCTTGAAGTCGGACGGTTGCACGGTCTTCGGCACGCCGCGGGCGTCGGTGAGATGCCAGGCCGGAGCCGGCTTGCCGACGAGCCTCGCAATGGGCGAGAGCCGCAGCTTGATCTCTCCCAGATCGACGGACTTGCCCGGCTCGAGTGTGACGTCGCGCACATCGCGGATTTGGCGATCGCCCGCCTCTCCATACAACGTGTACCGGCCGGGCGGCAACTTCACGGCGAACTTGGGGACGTCCGAGCGATTCGCACCCACCCGTACCGTGCCGGGACTCCGGAACATCGATAGATACATTTGCCCGAGCGACTGGCCGGCCTGCTCGGAGGTATAGCGCACACGAACCTCTGCCAGCGGCAACAGCTCGATGCGGAGCGGTTTCTGCGGCGCTTTCACGGAGACAGTTGCCAGGCCGCCGAGCATGCCCGATTTGTCGAAGGCCGTCACGACCGTGTCGCGGGCGTAAAGTTCAATCTCGAGCGAGAACTGCCCGTCGGCCCCGGATCGCGTGTCGTGGATCGGTTCCAGCGGCCCCGCCTGCTCGGCGAACCACCACTCGGCAATTCGAGCGCCGGCGACCGGCTTGGCTTTCGCGTCAACAACCTGGCCCGCCACCTTCACAATCGTGCTCGCCGCCGCATTTGCCGACCACAACAGGACGAACACGATGAGTCCAATTCGCAGCTTCATGGCAGACGGCTCCAGTCATCTCTGGGCAATGTGCGTTCGCGTGCGTCTTTTTTACCACATAGAATGCCAGTTTCGTACCTATCGATCTGCCGCCGTCCCTCGGTTTTGTTGGTTATTGTTCGGCGATGTTCCATTTCAAAGCTCCCGGCCGTTTTCTGCCGAAAGGATCGCCGTCGGCCGATTGGGGGCGCTTTGCCAAACAAGAATGTCCCCCGGCCGCGTCTCTTTGTCGGAGCGGCGAGAATCCGAAGTCGGTATACTGTCGCAAAGGTCGGCCTGGGCGAAGGCGGTACCGATGTTTC
>CAYWOV010000182.1:0-4752 GCA_964459965.1 uncultured Planctomycetaceae bacterium
GCGTGGCTGACCGCAATTTGGGATGGTGTTGGCTAAGATATGACGGGCCATTCAGCGATCGTGCGATTTCACCGCCGTGACGGGCTGCCTCTCGGGATTGACCCCTGTGCGTTTCATCGATGTGATCGTGAAGAACGTCGTGCGACGGAAGACTCGCTCGGCCCTAACGGCGAGCGGTCTGGCTGCCGCCGTCGCCGCCTCGACCGCGCTCTTGAGTTTGACCTGGGGCTACGCCGGTTCGGCCGCCCGGTTTTATTCCGCCCGCGGTGTCGATCTCGTCGTCGTCCGTGCGGGGGTCGCCGACCGGTCGACGAGCAACCTCGACGCCGCGCTGGTCAGTCGACTCACCTCGTTGCCCGGCGTGGCGGCCGCGGAGGGCAGCCTCACGGAACGCGTCGCCTTTGGCGGGGGAAGCGTGGTTGGCGTGCCGCTGCAGGGACTTGATCCCGACGGGTTCGCAATCAAAGCGCTCACGGTCGTCTCGGGTCGACCGCTGCATGCAGGCGACCGGCATCAGATTCTGTTGGGAACGGCTCTCGCCAAATCGCTCGAGAAAAAACTGGGCGAGACCGTTCAAATCGAAGGCACAAAGTTCGAGGTGGCCGGGCTGTTTCACAGCGATGACCTGATGGACGCCGCCACCGCCGTCGCCGTCTTGGCCGATGTGCAAGAGCTGAGCGAACGTCCCCGCGGAGTCTCGGAGATTCAGATTCGCATGGCCTCGGCGGGCAAGGGCGACAACGATGCGGCGCTCCGCCAGTTGTGCGCACACATCGAGGCGCTCCGCGACGACCGGGGCGAGCCACTGGGGCTGAGGGCCCTGCCCACGCCCGAGTTCGTCAACTCCGACGCCAACCTGCAGTTGGCGACGGCCACCGCCTGGGGCACATCCCTCCTGGCGATCGTGCTGTCGCTGTTCATCACGCTGAATACGATGCTTGTGTCGGTGCTCGAGCGGACGCGAGAATTCGGCATGTTGCGGGCCGTCGGCTGGCGGCGGGCCCGCATCGTGCGGATGATTCTCGGCGAAGCGTTAGTGATTGGAGCGGTCGCCGCGCTCGTCGGCACGATTGGGGCTTGGTGTTTCGTCGGAGCTTTGGCCGCCTGGCCGGCGATGCAATCGATCGTGAATTCCCGGCTGTCGCCGGCGGCCGTGTTCTGCGGCGCGTCGATCACGGTGGCCGCCGGTCTGATCGGCTCGTTTTATCCCGCCTATCGCGGGGCCACCATCTCTCCCACCGAGGCGTTGCGCCATGAATGACGACCCCCAGGACGGGCATCCGCGGCTCGAGAGGTCGTCCCTCTTGCGGATCTCCAAGCTTTCTCGCTGCTTCGACGGCGGCACCGTGAACGCGCTCAACAGTGTGACATTCGACGTGGGACGCGGAGAGTTCGTCGCCATCATGGGTCCCAGCGGCAGCGGCAAGTCGACTTTGCTGAACCTGCTGGGCGGCCTCGATCTTCCGACCAGCGGCGAGATCGACTTCGACGGCCAGTCCTTTTCAGAGCTGAAAGATATCGACCATTTCCGCGCCAAGACGCTGGGCTTTGTGTTTCAGTCCTTCCACCTGTTGCCGACGCTCACGGCACTCGAGAACGTCCAGATCCCCATGTTCGAGGGCGGCCTCAGCCGAAAAGAGCGGGCGGCCCGAGCGTTCGAGTTGCTCACGCTGGTCGGATTGAGCCATCGCTTTCATCACCTGCCGCATAAACTCTCAACCGGTGAGCGGCAACGAGTGGCCATTGCGCGGTCCCTCGCCAACAAACCGCAGCTGCTGCTGGCTGACGAGCCGACTGGCAATCTCGACTGTGCCATGAGTTCCAGCGTGATGGATATTTTTGACCGACTGCATCGCGAGCACGGGCTCACGCTGATCGTGGTCACCCACGATTCGGAAGTGGGCGCGCGGGCCGAGCGAGTCATCACGCTGCGAGACGGCCGTGTCGTCGCGTCGGGTGCCCCGAAGAGAGTGCCGGTGCCATGCGATTCGTGACCATCGCGGTCAAAAACCTCGTGCGGCGACCCGGGCGCTCGCTGCTCACGATTGCCGGGCTGGCGATCGCGATTGCCGCGGTTGTCTCGCTTGTCGGCGCCGCCGAGTCGCTCGAGAAGTCGTACCTCGCCCTTTACGAAAGTCGCGGAGGGGACTTGGTCGTCCAGCGGCGCGGGGGAATGGTCCAGGTCTCCCGCGGGATGGCCGAGTCGTTCGGCGATCGCATCCGCGCTCTGCCTCAGGCCGGCAACGTCATGGGCGGACTGCTCGATCTCGTCGCCTTCGAGGAACGCGGCTTGTACACGGTGTTTGTCGAGGGCATGCGACCCAGCGACAGCTCCGTCATCGACCGGGCGAAGCTACTGACTGGGCGGCGGTTGACTGCGGGCGATAAAGACTGCGTGATGCTGGGCCGAGTTCTAGCCGCAAACCTCGGCAAGCGGGCGGGCGACACGGTCGAAATCTATGCCCACAAGTTCCAGGTCGTGGGCGTGTTCGAGACCTTGAACGTCTATGAAAACGGATCCGTGCTTATGCTGCTGTCCGAGCTGCAACGGCAAATGGACCGCCCGGGCCAGGTGACGGGCTTTTTGGTCCAAGCCGATCCGCCGGGCGACACGGCCGCAATCGCCGCCTTGCAGCGAAGGATCGAAGCGCTCGACCCCAACGTCGCCGCCATCCCCTGTGCCGAGTTCGTGCGATCGGTCAGCCAATTGCAAGTCACGCGGGCCATGTCCTGGATTATTTCCGCGATGGCCGGTTTGATCGGCGCCCTGGGCGTGCTCAATACGATGGCGATCACTGTCTTCGAGCGACAGGCGGAAATCGGCGCGCTGCGGGCAATGGGCTGGCGGAGAACGCGGGTCGTCCGTTTGATCCTCAACGAGTCGTTGGCCTTGGCGGCGGTCGCACTGGCAATCGGCATTCCCTGCGGCTTCGGCCTGATGTTCTTCATGGGAAAATGGCACGTGACGTCGAGCCTGATACAGGGAGGTCCTTCGGCGCGGACGATTGGCGAAGCCGTCGTGATGGCCGCCGCAATGGCGACAATCGGCGCGCTCGTGCCCGCTGTGCGGATCGCCTCTGTTTCGCCGGTGCGCGCCCTCCGAGGAACTTGACACCCCATCCGCTCGGCAGGATTTGACAGCGGCAACGCGCCGATCGACGATGGTTTCAGCGATCGAAGTCGCCGTCGCGGCTTGAGGAGACGTTCAGTTGGCAAAGATCGAATCAGCGGCCCAAAACATCCGATTTCTGGTGCGCGTGCTCGCCGTCGCCGCGATTATTTCAAGCGTCGCAATCCCGTCATTGAGGTCGGCCGACACGGCCGCGCCGCTGGTCCTGAAACCGGCCCGCGTGTTCGACGGCGTTTCCGAAAAGGTCCACGAAGGGTGGATCGTGATCGTGCAGGGCGACCGAATCGAGCAGGCAGGACCGGCGAAGGACGTCAAGGTGCCGGAGGGCGCTCAAGTCGTCGACCTGCCCGGTATGACATTGCTCCCCGGGTTGATCGAAGCCCATTCCCACATGTTCCTGCACCCCTACAACGAGACTTCGTGGGACGACCAAGTCCTCAAGGAATCGCTGGCGGAGCGCGTCTGCCGGGCGACGCAGCACGCGAAGAGCACGCTGATGGCCGGTTTCACCACCGTCCGCGACCTGGGAACCGAGGGAGCGGCCGACGCCGACGTGGGACTGAAACAATCGATCGAGAAAGGCATCATCCCCGGGCCGCGGATGCTGGCTGTGACTCGCGCCATCGTGGCGACAGGAAGCTACGGCCCCAAGCGGTCCGACAGCCGGTCGATCGTCCCGCAGGGAGCGGAAGAAGCGGACGCGGCCAATCTGGTCCAGGTCGTGCGGAGCCAGATCGGCAACGGCGCCGATTGGGTGAAAGTCTACGCCGACTATCGCTGGGGCCCCGGCCGCTCGGCCGCCCCGACTTTCTCGGTGGACGAATTGAAGCTGATCGTCTC
Organism: uncultured Planctomycetaceae bacterium; assembly: GCA_964459965.1. Classification (GTDB taxonomy): domain Bacteria; phylum Planctomycetota; class Planctomycetia; order Planctomycetales; family Planctomycetaceae; genus DASPSM01. The sequence goes on from CAYWOV010000182.1 coordinate 3,971, forward strand.
GACTGCCCGATCGGCGGGTTGCCCCGTCTCGGCCCATGCGACAACGGCCGAAGGCGCCCGGCGCGCCACACTGGCCGGCGTGGAAACCGTCGAGCACGGAGACGAGGGCACGCCCGAGGTCTTCCAACTGATGGCCGAGCGAGGCGTGGCGCTCTGTCCCACGCTCGCGGCCGGCGACGCCGTGTTACAGTATCGCGGCTGGCACAAAGGCGTGCAGCCGGAACCGGCCCGCATCAAGGCGAAGCGGGCCAGCTTCAAGGCAGCACTCGCCGCCGGCGTGACCATTGCCAGCGGCAGCGACGTGGGTGTCTTCGCGCACGGAGACAACGCCCGCGAAGTGGAAATGATGGTCGATTACGGCATGACGCCGGTTCAGGCCCTCAAGTCGGCGACGTCGATCGACGCCAAAGTCTTGCACCTCGACGATCGCCTGGGCGCGATCAAGCCGGGCCTGCTCGCCGACCTGATCGCGGTGGAAGGCGACCCGACCCACGATATCTCCGCGCTTCGCAAAGTCCGCCTCGTGATGAAAGGTGGTACTATTTATAAGCGGCCTTAACTCGAGCCATTCGCCGTTCGTGATTCCGCGACCGGCAGCCGAAAGGCGGCCAAGTGTATTGTGTCACGGGCGTCGCCCCTGCCCGGCTTTGGCGGGCCTGCGCGACAGTCGCCCCCACCAAAGCCGGCCCTCCCCGATGGAGGGCAACCGACCCCAGCCGTCAGGCTCCTTTTTCGAGCGGCAGGTCGACGATCGCCAGACTTTTCCGCCCTTCGATGTAGCG
>CAYWOV010000182.1:4852-6277 GCA_964459965.1 uncultured Planctomycetaceae bacterium
CCGAGCGCGCCGAGCTTGCCCGCTCCGAGGTTTCGTACGTTGACCAGTCCGATGAAATGGACTCCCTGATAATCGAAGCTTTGCCAACCGCCACCGACCGTCCCCTTGCCGTAGCGATTGAGATACGTTTTCCCGTCATCGGTGAAGACGTCGTGCTCGCCGGGCACGAAGAAATTGCCCCCGGTCTTCGCTTCCCGCAGGATCTGATCGCACGTGTCGAATTCGGTCTCTTTCGCCAGATGCGTCAAGTCGCCCGTGTGCAGCAACAGGGCGGGCGCGTGCCGCAGCGAATTAATTCGCGAGACCGTTTCGCGCAGTGTGCCGGCCACATCCTTGTTCGGAGCTTTGGAAAAGCCGATGTGGCTGTCGCTGATCTGGACGAACGAAAAGCCGCTGGTCGTGGCGGCGTCCGTGTCCTTTCCGAGTACGCGCGAGACGGGAATGCCGCCGCTCAGGCTCCACAACAGGCCCGTGCCGACCCACGCCATGCATTCGAGCATTCCCCGCCGATCGATTCCATCTCCCTTGTCATCGTTATTTTGAAAGTCGACTTCGCTTTGCATCGATTTATTCCTTTACTCAAGGCGTGACGCGGATTTCACCCACCATGTGCGGGTGAAGGGAACAGAAATACTGAAAGCTTCCCGGCTCGTTGAATGTGTGCCGGTAACGGTCGTCCGTATCGAGGGCTTTTGACTTGAAGCGGACTTTCTTCTCGACGACGGTATGCGGAACGTCGTCGCCGTTCGTCCACTCAACCGTCGTCCCCTTTGCGACGGTGATGGACGACGGCTCGAAGGCAAAGTTGTCGATCTTCACGACGGCGACTGTCGGTTGGTTGTCAGTCCGACGGATGGGCCACGGGATCTGCGGCCGCGGATCCTCGAATCTGGCCCGTTGTGCGAGCGCACGGCTCTCATCGACGACCTCGGGGCCGCGACCGACCAGAGTGGCTGTCCAGGCAATCGCCCCGAGGAGGACAATCGCGCCTAAGCTGGGAAGGAATCGCATGGCATCGGTTCTCCGAGAGTTTTCTGAACGTTTCGGTTGACGCAGGGGTTAATCCGTCCGGAAGAATCAACCGTGCAACCCGCGAATTTATTCCTCCGACTCGTCGCCGAAATTTTTTTGGAATAAAATGACCCCGACCCCGGTATACGCCTTTGAAGGAGCGCGCAGCCGCGCCTTGCCGTAACGAATGAGGATGCATCGCTGGCCTCCAAAGATGAGAAGCTCGCACGGTTCGAGTCGGCCATCCTGCCGCATCTCGACGCCGCCTATAACCTCGCTCGCTGGCTGACTCGGCACGAACAGAATGCCGAGGACGTGGTGCAGGAAGCGTATTTGCGCGCGTACCAATACTTCGATCGCTTTCAAGGGGAGACCGGGCGCGCCTGGTTGCTGCGAATCGTGCGAAACACGTGT
>CAYWOV010000183.1:0-6248 GCA_964459965.1 uncultured Planctomycetaceae bacterium
CCGCCTCTTCTGGAACGTGGCAAGGTTTATCCAGCGTTTCTGACAAAGGTCGAAGGCGAGCGCCGCTTTGCACCGTCCGCCGGTGCATTTTCATTCGAACGACTTGACGAGCGGCGTCCGTAGGATCAAAGCGGCAAATCGTCCCCAATTAGCACTCTCAACGAGCACGAGCCGCCGATCGGTCCGTGCTCTTTTTGTTTCAAAACCGCTTCGAGAGCCGTTCGACGATCAAGCGTCCGATATTGAGCGAAGCGGTCGCCGCGGGCGACGGAGCGTTGAGCACGTTGACAACCCGGTCGCTTTCCTGGATCGCAAAATCGTCGACCAGGCTGCCGTCGCGGGACAGTGCCTGCGCTCGCACACCGGCGGGGGATGGATGGAGATGCTCGGCCCGGATTTCGGGCACGAGCCGCATGAGCGACTTTACGAAGGCCGCCTTGCTGATCGACCGCCAGAGTTCTCCCATCCCCATTTTCCAGTTTCGCGCGGCCATTCGTAGAAAGCCCGGATACGTGAGCGATTCGGCCAGGTCGCGAAGATTCACGTCGCTCAAGTGATAGCCTTCTCTTGCAAAAGCGAGGACGGCGTTCGGCCCGCACTCAACTCCGCCGACGGCCATCCGAGTGAAATGTACGCCTAAGAAGGGAAACGCCGGGTCGGGGACGGGGTAGATCAGGTTGCGGCAGAGATGCTCCGCCTCTGGAATCAGCTCGTAATATTCCCCACGGAACGGGACGATCTTCGCCTCGGGCTTTACGCCGCTCATTTCGGTCACGCGGTCGCAATACAATCCCGCGCAGTTGACGACATACTTTGCTGCGACATCGCCAGCCTGGCTTACAACGATGGTCGCGTCTGAATTGGGCGTGATGGCGGTCACTCGGGCATTCGTAAGGATCGTTCCGCCGGCACGTTCAATGTGTGCGGCGAGCCGGCGAGAGACTCCTTTGTAATCGACGATTCCCGCCTCAGGGACGTGAATCGCGCGGATTCCGGCAGAGTGCGGCTCCAACTCCCGCAACCGTTCTGGGCCGATGACCTCGCATTTCACGCCGTTGGCCTGGCCGCGCTCATAAATCCGCTCGAGTGCTGGTAGCTCGCGTTCCTCAAGTGCAACAATGACCTTGCCGCAGATTTCGTGGGCAACACTTTCTTGCTCGCAGAATTGAATCAGCGCCTTTCGTCCCTCGCGGCAATTGACGGCTTTTAGTGACCCGGGCTTGTAGTAAATGCCCGAATGGATTACGCCCGAGTTGCGCCCGGTCTGATGTTCGGCCAATCCGGCTTCTTTTTCGAGCAGGACGATTTTTTTGTCGGGGAATTGCGTCGTCAGCACATAGCCTGTCGCCAGCCCGACAATGCCGCCCCCAATAATCGCGACGTCCGCATTCTGCATTCCGATTCCCGTCGTGGTTGCCAGAGTTCTTGGTGGTCACATTTTCGTCAGATGTCGCGAGGCTCACAACAGGAACTCAGGGCCGTCCGCTGGCCAAAACGCGGGCGTCTGGCTCGATCGGCGCTACGGGGCGCGCCAAGAGTCGTTTGGCCTCGTTGAGCAAGAATCCGGCGTCGAGGAACGGCTCGAAGCTCACGTCGGTCCAACGGACGAGACCGTTGGCATCGATCAAGAACGTGCCGTGCAGCGAGATCTGCTCGAAATCATCGAAAGCGCCGTATGATCGAAAAGCAGTCGAATTGGGATCAGCCAGCATCAGGAAGGGAAATCCACCTCCGCCCGGTCTGCTGCCAGCGGCTGAGCCATCGACTTTCGATTTTGCGCTGAGATCCGCCAATGACTTTTTGATCCCTGCCTGGTCGTCCGTACTGACGGCGACGACTGCCAGGCCCGCCGCCGAAAAGTCCCCCGCCTTTTTGGCAAAGGCCGCGAGCTGTTGTTGGCAGTGCAAGCAGCCGCGTCCCAAGAAAAAGAGGAGCACGACCGGCTTGCCGCGGAATTCAGCGAGCTCGTGCGTCCTTCCTTGGGTGTCGGTGAGTTTCCAATCCGGAGCCGACCAGGGACGCCACTCGAGTGGCCCTAGGGAGGGGAGGGGACGGCGCTTGCCAAGCGATTGCAGAATCTTCTCGGGTTGTCGCCAATCAGTCGGAAAGCCAAACTCGCGGGCAATTGGGGCGAGCCGGGCCAAGGGAGGCGAATCCAAATCGGCCACTCCCGCAAGCTCCCGAAGGTTCTCAAATTCTTCGCGGGCCTCCTCGGTCTTGCCGGCTTGATACAGGACTTCGACGAGGTTTGCCTGCGGCCGCACCTGGCGCGGGCGCTCTCGCGCAAACTGGCGTGCCGACCATACGGCCTGTTGAAAGTCTCCCGTTTCGAGTTGTTTTCGGGTGACGAAGGCAAAATCGACGTTGATTGAATCCGACGCCAGATTCAGCAGGGCCAAATGGCAATAAACAAGCCAACTTGCGAGCATTAACGCGGCAATGCCACTGAGAACGACTCGTACCACCCGCCGCCGCAGGATCCAAACGGCAATGATTTCCGCCAGGAACAAAAGCCCGAGATAAGCGAAGAGTCGACTCCGGCTCAGGAAGAACCCGGTGACAATCCGGCGATACGCCTCCAACTGGGCAATTTGCGACTCCAAGCTGGCCAGCGGACGTCCGAACCGTTTGTCAACCGCGCCGAAAGCACCCGAGCGCTCGATCTCTGGACGCCCGACCGCTTCTTCAAGTGCGGCACTCCTCTGCGCGAGCTGATCGTCGTGAATTGCACGGAGCTCGGCCAACTCGCGATCTCCGTCCCCCACGTTTCCGCGACTGTAGTAGGCGACGCCGAGGTTCGCATGAACCTTTCCCTGTTCGGCGGGCAGGCGAGTCAACTCGATGTAGCCGCTTTTGCAGTCGTCGATCAGCTCGTCCCAGCACTCATACCGGCGCAAAACCTGAAGCAGTCGCTCTCGACCGAAGTATGCACTTGTGCCGTGCGACTCGCGGGTTCGATCTTGCGTCGACTCCTCCGTACCTTCTCCCTCATCTTTGGGCTTTGCACCCTTTGGTTTTTTTTTCTCGGCTTCCTGCAGCGGCTCGAGGACGTTGAAGAGAGGGTGCCGGGGCAGATCGATCATCTCCATCGACACCCGCCGCGCGTCGTTGACGCGCCCTAGATGCAAGAGCATCCGCACAAGCCACTCGTTGTCGTGCGCGTACAATTCAACCTGATAGGGAGCGACATGGTCATGCATCGTGCGGGCATTGTTGGTTCGCAAGCAGGCTTCCAGTTGCCAGGCGGCCTTCGGATATTGCTTCAGCGCCGAGTAAATGTGTGTGGGCATGTGCCACATGTGGCCGATTGAGGGCGCCGCCTCACCGCATTTAGACGCTGAGTCGAGACCGCGACGATAGGTGCTGGTTCCATCGGCGATGTGGATCACCGCGTGGTGAACGGGGTGCATCGGATCGACACTTAAAATCTCCTCGGCCAGTTTCATGGCGTCCTCGAGATCGCCAGCCTGACCCCCACCTGATTCAGCGATGTGCCACTGCCGCCAGACCTCGAATGCCTTGGCTTCGAGATCGTCGGGGTACTTTGCGATCAGCTCTCGATATCCCGTTTCATTCGAAAGCGCGTCAATATACATCCGCTCTCGCTCCGACAGACCCGCCGTGTGCTTCGCCGCTTCGGCTGCGAACTGCGCGGCACGGGTTTTGTTGAGCAGGGCGGCTTGCGACATCCCCCAATAGGCGATGCCGCAGTTGGGATCGAGTCTCGCGGCTTCTCGAAACGAGCGTTCGGCCTCGCCGTACCAAAAGCCGTGAAGCTGGCCGACCCCCTGCTCGATGAACTTTTGAACCTGGGGATTCTTCGACGATACGGGAAAATGAACGTTCCCCGTGCCACCCATCAGATACGCGCTTTGTCGCGGTCCTCGATTGAACGCTTCGCCGATGTGCGAATGGCCGGGAAGCAAGCCATCATCGCACCGCGCAGACGGGGCCGCAGCCAGAACGCCAACAAGGATAAAAACTCGCACCAAACGATTCGCCATCGCAAACACCCCGTGCCACTCGCACGCCAGTCCGATCGCTTGCGATCGAATCAACTTGGGACGAGATCGGGAGTGAATGGTGGTCGCCGCATTCTGTCTTGGCTTGACCTGCTCGAGTCCGGCGTTTTCCCGATTGAACTCGTGATTGGTCTTACGCGGAGCCGGACAGCCAATTGTGATGCCTTGGATGCCAGGAGTGTTCTGGGGGTTATTAATCGGATTCTTCAGCCCTTTCGTAGCCTTGCTTCTAATTGTAGTTCAGCTCCGCAATCGTCACCACGTACATTCCTCACGACGTGTTGATCGTTGCCTGCCATTTCGTTCCCCGATGACTCGTGCCCCATTTTCGATTGCCGCCAATTGGCGCAATAGAAGCCACTGTGACACACGGATCACGAATTCGGCATTTGCGAAGGGCTCGAAGCCCACGTCGCTCCATCGCCCTGCCGCATCAACTAGAAACTCGCCGTGTAACGCGGTCTGCAGTCGATGAACGATCTCTGTTATCGGCCGCCTTCCGTTACTCCCACTGCTTCGCTTCACTCACCTATGGGCCTTCGCTATGTTGAGGTTATGGCGAAAATGCGATTCCGTTGGCGATCGACCCGAGTCGTGACGTGGCTGGCGCTCGTCATGTTCTTGGCAGGCTGCGACTCGCGACACCCCGAGGTCGTGACTCCGACCCCGACCCCAACAACGAACACGATTGGTCCACCCGCTGATCCGCCCCAGGCCACCCCCTATATTCCACGGCCAAAGAACTCGCTGGTTTTCACAAAGGATGTGGCACCCATCGTTTTTAACAAGTGTGCCACGTGCCATCACGCGGGAGATATTGGCCCGTTTCCTCTCGTGAGCTTTGAAGACGTCCGAAAACGGCCCAAGCAAATCGTCAATGTAATCGAACGTCGACTCATGCCGCCGTGGCCTGCCGCTCCCGGCTACTGCAAGTTTGAGGGTGATCGCAGTCTTACGGCCGCAGAGATCGGCGTGATCACTCAATGGGCGACTGAAGGCTGTCGCGAAGGTGAGAAGTCCGATCTGCCGCCGCTTCCCGAGTTTGCACAGGGATGGAAACTTGGCCCGCCTGATCTTGTGCTCACAATGCCCGAACCTTACGTCCTTCCCGCCGAGGGAAAGGACGTCTATCGCAAGTTCGTCCTGCAGGTCCCGATCACCGAGCGAAAATACGTGAGAGCCTATGAATTCGACCCGGGCAACCGCAAGATCGTCCACCACGCGATGATCCGCATCGATCCAACGGGTTGGTCCCGCTACCTGGACAAGCAGGATACGGTTCCAGGATTCGAGGGAACGACAATGGGAGGGGATCGATCGCCCGATGGCTTGCTCATGGGCTGGGCGCCCGGAGCGACGCCGCCACGGACAGAATACGCGTGGGCGCTCGATCCGGGGACCGACTTTGTGCTGGAGCTCCATCTGCTGCCGACGGGCAAGCCTGAGAAGATTCAATCCTCGCTTGCACTCTATTTCACGCCGGTGCCTCCCGACACGCATCCCTGCCTGGTGCAGCTGCAGAACGGCACGATCGACATTCCAGCCGGCACGAACAAATACGTCGTTGAAGATCAATACGTCCTGCCGATCGACGCCAAAGCAATCGAATGCTTCCCGCACGCTCATTACCTTTGTCGCGACATGCAGTTTTACGCCGTCTTCCCGGACGGCACGCGAAAATGGCTATTGCGAATTAAGGACTGGAATTTCAATTGGCAAAATTCGTACACCTACGTTGAACCGGTCAATCTGCCCCGCGGAACAACGTTGCGAATGCGTCTTGAGTATGACAACTCGGCCGACAACCCGCGAAATCCACATAAACCGCCTCGGCGAGTTCACTTCGGACGCAGCTCCGAGGACGAGATGGGCGAAGTGACCCTCGAGCTTCTTGCACGAAGCGACCTCGACGCGACGGTCCTCCGCAATGACTTCAGCCGCAAGGACAACGCGGCCTGGATCGTCGTGTACGAAAACCAGTTGAAGTGGCGGCCCGACGATTGGGAATCGCAGTACAATCTCGGCGCCCTCTACCGCGATCGGGACGACGATCAACGGGCCATCCAGCATTACCAGGAGGCGATCCGCCTCAAGCCGGACAGCGTCTGGGCCCACAACAACCTGGGGACGATTTACGTCGGGATGGACAGGCTGGACGATGCGGCCGCGGAATATTCCCAAGTGCTACGTCACGACCCGACGAATGGCAAGGCGCGCAACAACCTG
>CAYWOV010000184.1:0-6222 GCA_964459965.1 uncultured Planctomycetaceae bacterium
GGCGTATCGTTCACGATATCAACGCGAGGCGAACACAATCAATCGACCGAGTGGCTCCGGCCGTAGACGTGTCGGCAGTTAAGGCTCGCGGCGGTTGTGCGTGCGGGCCGCACGGACCGTGGCGTATGCGAATTGGGCCGACTCGAGGAACAGGCAGCGGCTTTCGTCGCTGAGCAGGCGGTGGACTTCCGCCTCGTTTGAAACGGGCGACAAAAAAAGCTCGTCCACCACGTCATCCGACAGACCGCTCAGCAGGTAGATGCGAGCCCAATCGGCGGCCGCGGCGAGTTGGGTGGCACAGAGCAGGTCCGGCGGGGCCTGTTTCCGCAAGGGGCGAATGGCGTCGCGGGCGCTCTGGCCGGACCGGATCAGCTCCAAACCTTGCGACAATTCAGCGTTCAAATCGGAAAGAATCACAATTTTTCCGCCCCGGGCGACGACGCTCCGGGCGACTTCGACGGCCGCTCCAAGCTGTTCCCAGGCGTGCGGTCCCGTCGCGTGGTCGATGCCGGCAACGACCACGTCCGGCCGCTCGTCCACTTCGACCAGCCACTGCTCGGCGACCAGCTTTTTTCCCTGAGTAAAGACTGGCTCGCAAACTCCTGCAAGGACTCGAGAGACGCCGCCCGACGCCGACGGAATTACTTGGACCGTGAACGGGTTTCCCAGCAGCCAACCGATTTCGTCGACCATTTCCCGTAGCGGCCGGACGTCATCCGGTCCCAACTCAAGATGACCTTGGCCGTGCGTCCGCAGCATGGCGTCGGCCGAGGACAGCCCGGGGTAAAACACGCTGTTGGTGCCGCGATAACCCATCAAGGGGTCGAATGCGATCGGACCGATGGAAATCAAAAAGTCGGCATCGGCGACCTCCCGGGCCAGGTAAATTCGTTCGCCAGAGGCAGTGGCGGCCAGATAAACGCACCGATCCTTGCGCGACGGATCGTGCAAAACCCAGGGGACCTGCGCCCGGATTTCCTCCGGAAGCTCGGTTCGCGGATCGGGCAGGTCCGAGGCCAACCGTGTCGCCGGCTGGATCACCACGAACTTTTCCGGTTCAAGCCCCCGTGGCGCAAGCACCTCCCAAATCCCGGCGACCAAAGTCGCCGCGCCGGGCGTGTGGCGGTCGAGTGCCAGGGTGACCCGGTCACCGGGAATCACGGCCTGTTCGACCGACGGAAAATCGATCGGCCGCCGCAAAGCGTCTAGTAATTCCGTCTTCAATTGGCGTGTGGGGCGCGGTGCCGACGGCGTGGCGACAAGCCGATCGCTGTCGATTTCGATCTCGAACTGGCTGTCGTTGCCGTATTTCAACCGCACGTGTCGGACTGTCACAAAATAGCTCCTGGCTCGTCAGTTATGTTAAAATCGCCCGCGACGAGGCGTCAACGCGGTCAGGAATGGGGCATGACGGACGACGACAAACTGATGGTCCGCGTCCAAGAGGGCGAATCCGCGGCATTTGACGAGCTCGTGGCACGATATCGGGGGCCTTTGCTGGGCTTTTTTTTCCGCAATATCCGCGATCGGCAGCTTTCGGAGGACTTTGCCCAGGAAACGCTGCTCCGCGTCTACAACCAGGCGTGGGATTATTTGCCCACAGGCCGGTTCCGCGGCTGGATTTACCGGATCGCCCACAATCTGATGATCGACAACATCCGCCGCCAATCGCACGACGCCCTGGTCCACGCCTACACCGGCAGCCACGACGGCGGAATTGAGGCCGTGCACCGCATCGCCGCCCAGCTCGTCCCGCCGGAAGAAATCGCCGACCAGCGGGAACTGGCCCGAATCGTCGACGATCTTTTGAAGGAGCTGCCGGACGAGCAGCGGCTGACCTTCACCATGCACTATTTTTCGGGACTTCCCCTGTCCGAAGTCGCGGCGGCCATGGAGACCAGCTTGCCGACGTGCAAAAGCCGCCTGCGTCTGTGCCGCGAAAAGTTGCGGCACAAGCTGCGAGCCCGTGGTTTTGGCGATCCGTCAGAGGCCGAGTCGGTCGCCGACGAGTCTTTTGCCGACCCAACCGGGCATCACGCGGGTTGATTGATCCCAACCGAGCGGCTCCGCGACCGACTTTTTTGGCTTTTTTGGGGTACTAAAAAAAGGGCGACCACCCCAAAAAAGTCGGCAACTCAAATTTTCGCCAAAGTCCTCTTCGTGGTTGGGCATCAGTACGATAAAATGAGCAGTAGGGGCAGGGGGCGTCGGACGAGGCGGCGCCAGCCATTCCATCCCAAGGGACGTTTTTTAGACGCTGTCGAAACGACGCGTCACGCGGTTTCCCGCAGCGGAAACAGCCCATTTGCAGCCGCCGGGCTGCAATCTAAAACCCGTGCAGCCGCCGGGCTGCAATCTAAAACCCGTGCAGCCGCCCGGCTGCTTTCCAGCACCCTCAGCTCGAGCCAATCGAGCATATCTGCCAACGTATTGGCCCAATCGATTTCGTTGAGCAGTTCATGATAATGGTCCGGCAAAACGCGCAGCGTTTTGTCGAGGCTGCCGACGCGCTCGAGCCACGCATGCGGAGCATGGGGATCGACGATCAGATCAGACCCCGCCTGCAGCACGAGCAGCGGACAGGCAATCTGCTCGGCCAGCTCCCAGGCTGTTTCGAGCGCGGCCCGCATGGCGAAATACCAGGCGGCCGTCAGCGAGTTACGAATCAGCGGATCCGCAGCGCCGCGGGATAAGGCGTCGGGATTTCGCGACGAGTGCGTCGGATTGGTCCGTTTCCGGAAGCGGCTTCGCGGCCGCACGAACGAGAGGAGCTTGCCCAATGCAATCGTGAAAGGAGAAATCCGCATCCGCACGCGCAACAGCGGCGATATCAAAGCCAGGGCCGAGACGCAGTCGGGAAACTCCTGCACGAAGCGGGCCGAAATCAGGCCCCCCATGCTGTGGCCGACCATCACGGTATTGCGGGAGGAAAGTCCGCCCCATTCCCAGATCCGTCGCAGGTCGGACACGTATTCCGAGAAATTGTTGACGTGGATGTGCTCGCCGCCGGAACGCCCGTGGCCCCGCAAATCGGGAATCAGCACGTTCCAACCGCGGGCGACTGCCGAGCGGGCCACGTGCTCGTAGCACTGCCCGTGCTCCGACATGCCGTGGACGAGGAACAGCCATCGGTCTGCGTCGCGCGAGCGAGGCTCAAAGCGGCGAACAAACAGTCCAACGCCATCGTCCGCTTGCAAATAGGCCTCTACAGCCCGCATTGTCCCAGCCGTCTATCTAAGGAAAGCGCTGTTTTCGCCGTCCTTGGCTGTTCGATGCAATGCAAAATCGATGCCCATTCTCAACTATCGGCCATCTTCGAGCATTGTCCATCCCCATTCGGACGTTTTTGTTCCCCAGGGGCTCTTTCCCGACCCGGGAGGAATCCCAACTCGTTTTTTCCCACCCCCGCGGGGCAAGACCGGTCGAACACTTTTGAAAAAGTCGCGGACTTAGAAAAAAATCAGGGTCTTGCCCTCTGTAAATGCCGCTCGTGCGCGTTATGTATAGAGCAATGTTGCGCCGGACAGTTTTTGGCGCAGAACCGACCAGTTTGCACGAGGCGGCCTGGCAGCTCACCGGCAGCGAATCGACCAACCCTGAGCGTCAACGAGGCAATCGAATGGCCAAGAAAAAGCAGTCCAAGGGCAAGAAAGCGCCGAAAGCCAAAACCCCCAAGAAAAAGGCGGCAGCGAAGAAGAAACCCGCCGCCAAGAAAAAGCCCCCCGCCAAGAAGAAGGCCAAGTCGAGCGTCGCCCAAAAGAAAAAACCAGGCGGCAAGCCCAAGAAGGCTCCGAAGAAGGCGGCTCCCAAGCCGGTGGCGAAAAAAGCCCCGGTGGCCAAAGCCAAGCCGGTCCAAAAGCGGATCCCCATTCCGCCCCCCGCACCGGCGCCGGCTCCCGCCCCCGCACCATTCTTCCCGCCGACAAACGCACTTCCCTCCGCTCCGCCCACGCAGCCGACTCCGCCACCTCAAGACACCAGCGAAGAACCGCTCTTCGGCGGCCCGGAACGGTGGTGAGGAGCGAGGGGAGAGGGCAGAGGGGGAAGAGAATGCGGGACACGCTTCGCGTGTTGGGGGGAGAGTCCATTTGTCGATGATTGCCGCGACGGGAGCGAAGAAGACCGATGGCGGTTCGTGACTATCGGGATCTGACTGTGTGGCAGGCGTCGATGACGCTGGCTGAAAAGTGTTATGACGTGACCCGAACATTTCCCAAGGAGGAAATGTTCGGCATGACAACCCAAATCCGCCGAGCGTCTGCTTCCATCCCAGCCAACATCGCCGAAGGAAGAGGTCGCCACGGAACGACTGAGTTTCTCAGATTTTTGAGTATGGCAAGGGGATCTCTAACGGAACTGGAGACACACCTCTTACTCAGTCATCGAGTGCGGCTCTTGCCGAAGCCGCAACTCGACGAACTCCTCGCGCTCACTGATCAAATCAGTCGCATGCTGACAGCCTTGCGCCGAAGCCTTCGTGAACGGCAGAGGAAGCAGCCCTAAAACACGCGAAGCGTGTCCCGCAACGCGCCGGCACGCGAAGCGTGCCCTTCGCTTTACCCTCTGCCCTCTCCCCCCTTCCCTCATCTCTTGTACGTCTCCAGCTTCTGATAAGGCGGCGAAAGCGCCAGCACGGCGAGCGCCGTCGTATACACCTCTCCGTACGACGATTCGTCGTGGAACTGTTCGGCGTCCCAGGAACCGTCGGAGTGTTGATGTTCGGCAAAGACTCGCAACAAGCCGGGATAGAAATCGCGAAACGACGACCCGCCGATCAGGCCCATGGCCTGGCTGCAGTAAAAGGCGCTGTAGTGATAGCGGTCGCCCGGTTCCCACGAGCTGTTATAGGGATCGAAGGGGTGCTTGAAGATGTAACTCACCGCCTCCTTGATTTGCGGGCTCATTTGCTCACCGCCCAACAGCAGGCACAGAACGCCGCCGCCAACCGTCGCCCGCGTGCAGTGGCGATTGGTTTCCGACAGTACGTACGCGAAGCCGTGCAGTTTCTTGCTGAACGTGTGGTGCACGAACTTGAGGCCGCCTTTCATCCAGCTGTCGGGCACCTGGAAGCCTGATTTCTTTGCCGAGTGCAGGAACATGATCATCCAGGCGGTCACCGAGAGATCCGAGTCGTTCCGCATCGAGACTTCGATATACCGCCAACCGCCCTGCTCGCCGAAGACCTGTTTTGGCAGCGACTGCTGGCTTCGCGTAAACGAGAGGGACTTGCGCACGGCTTTTTCGATCAGTTGATGCCGGCGTTGGTCGAGCTGGGCCACCGGCGATTCGCTTTCGCCTTGCTGATATTGCAGATGTCCCGTGAAGGGATACACGTCGGCCAGCATCGTGCTGCAGATGCCGTGCGTGTAGGCCGCCGCCCGGTTCCAAAAACCGTGCCGCCCGGCCACCTCGGGCGTGATGGCCCCCGTCTCGGGATCCTGAAACTGCAGGACATAGTCGATGGCTTTTTCGATATTCGAAGCGTATTGCCCGTCGCCCGGATGGTACCCGCGCGAAAGAAAGGCCATCACGCACAAGCTGGTGACGGCCGGCCGTGCGATGGGGATTGTCTGAAACGAGCCGTCGGAGTTTTGATGGTAGGCCAGATAGACCAGCGCCCGGTCGACGACGCCGTCGAGTTCCTTCCGCTCGTCCTTTTCCAGTGGCAGCGGCTTCGGCGTTTTGGACTGGGGCCGTTGAGCCTCGACAGGCTCCCGCGGCGCCGCGCCAAGATTTCCGCTGCCAATGGACAGCAGTCCGCTCAACAACCCAAAAACGACTCCGACCGCTCGCCAAAATTGCCGGCGACCGGTTACCCGTCGCACGGGGGTTGTCATCCGCATTTGCGCCCTGTCTCCTGCCCGGATCGGCACGATTCAAGCATAACGGCCTCGAGCGTGGAAAATCCAGCAGGCATTGCCGCCGATGTTGCCGAGGTTGCATTTCCGTGGCTGAATCGTGTAAAGCTCTCGGCATGCAGGCTGATGGACAACGGCCGCGCGAGCTCCACTGGTATCACGCGGCGGCCATGCTGTTCGGCGATTGGGGGACGAGCCGGCTCTATGTGCTCGGGTTGGCCTTCTTTTACACCCGGCATGCTTCACTGTGGTTCATGGCGGCCATGTCGCTGTTGCTGATCGGCGTCGGCTGGGCCTACAAGATCATCTGTCGGCTCTATCCCGACGGGGGCGGCGTCTATTCGTCCGCCCGACACCGCTCGCC
>CAYWOV010000185.1:0-6215 GCA_964459965.1 uncultured Planctomycetaceae bacterium
CGACACAGTGTCCACTCAATTTGCCGGCCGACTGTCGTTGATTGCATTCGCGACGGCGGCGATCCGCGGTCTGTGGGTGCAAGCGGATTTCCTCGGCACGATTCAAACAGCTTTGGTGTCGCTCGGGGTGTTTTACGTCCTGGGGTTGGTCATTGGCGAAGCGGCTCGACGGATCGTCGAGGAAAACGCCAAGGCCGACCTGGTCGAACGCTTCGGCTCGGCCTCGTCTCCGGGAACCGGCATCCCACAAGCCTGAGCGAATGACTTTTCAACACGGAGGAAGGTATGGCAACACGGGTCACGGAAGACATTGCCGAGCTCTGGAAAACCTACAAGAAGGACCAGTCGGACCAAGAGCTGCGCAACATTTTGATTGAGCGATACCTTCCGCTGGTCCGCTACAACGCCGAACGCGTTTGGGCGAAGCTTCCCGAGGGAGTCGATCTCAACGATTTGATTTCAGCGGGCGTCTTTGGACTGATGGACGCGATCGACGCTTTCGACCTTGGACGCGGCGTCAAATTCGAAACCTATTGCGTTCCCCGAATTCGCGGAGCCATGCTCGACGAATTGCGCACGATGGACTGGGTTCCGCGTCTGGTTCGCAGCAAGGCCAGCAAACTCGAGTCGGCCCGCAAGGAGGCCGAGGCCGAATTTGGCCGTCCGCCCTCGGATACTGAAATGGCGACCCGCCTGCGCTTGCCGCTTCCTGAATATGAAAAACTCAAATGCGAAGCGAGCGCCGTCAATCTCGTGAGTTTGAACAAGAAATGGTACGAGACGGATAGCTACAAGGACGTTCGCGAAGTCGATATCCTCGAAGACAGCAAGGGGGAAGACCCCACCCGCGGCATTCAAAAGCGGGACCTGATGAAGCTCGTAACCAAGGGCCTCAACCGCAACGAACGTCTGATTATCATCCTGTACTACTACGAAGAGCTGACGATGAAGGAAATCGGCAACACGCTCGGACTCTCGGAGTCGCGCGTGAGCCAGATGCACTCCAGCATCGTCGCCCGCTTGAAGGACCAGCTCCGTCGCCGCCGGCCCGAATTCGGCTGAGCGAAGGGCTCTCCGGGCGGAATTCGATCGGCCGTTCGTCAGTTCGAGCGCTCTCGGCTCAGGTGTGTCGTGAACCTCGACTGGCAACGGATAGAAATCGCGGGGCGGCCGGCCGACCTGCTCGAACCGGATGCAGCGACCACGAATCCGGGCGCGGTCGTTTTCCTGCATGATTTCGACGCCCAGACCCTACGCGCAAGTGACGCCTTTACGGCCGAGCTGGCGCGCCGCGGACTGCGTACGGTTTGCCCCATTGCCGATCGCTGTTGGTGGACGACCGCGCCGTGTCCCGACTTCGATCCGGTACAGAGTCCGCTCGAGTTCGTCCGCCACTCGGTCGTTCCCTTTGTGACAGCGCGGTGGCAGGTCGAGCCGCCGATGATCGGCTTACTCGGCATCGGCATGGGGGGTCAAGGGGCACTGCAGTTGGCCTATCGTTGGCCTCGCGATTTCCCTGTCGTCGCGGCAATCGCGCCGGCCGTCGATTTTCACAATTGGCACGGCTACGGGCTGACTCTCGACCAGATGTTCCGCTCCAAGGAAGCCGCCCGCCAAGAGACGGCCACTCTGCACCTGCATCCGCTTAATTGGCCCAAACA
The DNA here is from genome assembly GCA_964459965.1 of uncultured Planctomycetaceae bacterium. Classification (GTDB taxonomy): domain Bacteria; phylum Planctomycetota; class Planctomycetia; order Planctomycetales; family Planctomycetaceae; genus DASPSM01. Next base: position 1,662 of record CAYWOV010000185.1, read on the forward strand.
CCAATTCCTGTGCTGCGATCCGGCAGACGAATATTGGTTCGAAGGGTCAGAACGGCTGGCGATGAAGCTCTCCTCAATGGGAATTCCATTCGAAGGCGACTTCAAAACGTCGGCCGGCGGGCACAGCTGGTCGTATTTCGAGAAGATGGCTCCGGTCGCTTTGAACTTTATAGCCGACCAAATCCGAGGCTAATTCGGACTCGGCAGCTGATCTTAAGTCGGTGGGCCTGTCCGTGGCTTGTCGTGAAGTTCTGGACGAGGCATCGGCACGGTTCGTGGCGAATCTTTTTTCGAATTCAGAGCTTGGGCGTCTCGGCGAAACTGATAAGAGAACGCTCCCAAGAGCGCGCCTCGCTGGACTTCGTGGCAATCGAGGCACTGTGCCCGTGCACGCAGTGAACCGAAGGCGAGAAGATTGCGTCCCTGCTCGCTGAACACGAGGTCGTCGCCTTTTTCGAGACGCCCGAGGGCTGCGCTCTCGAAGGGCGACAAAGCTCGCGTTGGCGGAGCGCTGGCCTCACCGAGCCGCGGCAAGTTGTGGTTCGAAATGTAGACCACGGGCGATACGGATTTCAGCAGGCTGACCAGTTCCAAACGCGTTAACTCCAGAGGCGCGGATTCGTTGGAGCCATTTTGCCGGTTCGTCCAGAAATCGCTGCTAAAGCCGTGAGGCTCAAAACCGGCCACGTGGTCGCGATCAAGGACGAAACCGAACGACTCTGGATTGAGGAAGTCACGAACTCCCTCCCGGTGTACCTTTGAAAGCTCGTCCTTCAAGCCAAAGGCAAAATGAGAGTTGTCGGAAGGCTGCCGACCGCTGACGACGTGCAGCGGACCAACCACGCTCGGCGGCGAGGTTTCGTCGGGCGGAGCCGACAACGGGGCGGCCGGACGGCGGCGATTCTGGAGCCAATAGTCGCTCACAGAAGACATCCTCGTGATTCCGAACCCGGGCGCACTTGCGAACTGTTCAACAGTCGAAGCGTGGACCTTACGAAGAGCCCATTCTCGTTGCGATGTCTGCAAACTGACTTCCTTCTCTTGGGCAGCCAGATCGTCCCAGGCAGGAGCGCCTTTCGGCGGCAGCGCGAAGTACGTTCGGGAATCCGAAATTCCATTGCCCGGTCTGCTCGAATTCCAGCGTCCTTCATATGCCAATCGCGATTTCAGCGACCTCAATGGGTACTCGTCTCGTAGACGATGCAGAGAGTTAATGTACGGCAATGAAAAGCCGAAGCCCGCGATTATGCCGACTACTCCCATAAGGACCGTCAGCGCGCGGAATCGGCCGACGCTCGACTTTCTCGCCATGCATCCGAGGCTCAAGATCAGCACCAACAGGGCCGTCACCGACACAGGCGGTAGCAAGGCCGATCCGCCACAGACGAGCACCGACGAGACGAGTGCCACCAACGAAACGAGTGCGGCTGCTCCATAGCTGTCGGGATTCCAAACAAAGACGTTGACCAGCGCCAGGACAATTAAAATTCCGACCGACGACACGATGATCATCGTGGCCTCCTAAGCATGCGGAGCGCGCATTCCAATCCACGTTGACATAAAGACTGAAATTACAGCGGCTCGAGGCGAACGTCAGGACGTGAAAGCCGAGAAGGGGCTTGGATTGCGTCTGTTGTTCTGTCCGTCTATTTAGACGCGGACAGACGGGCGTTTTGCTTCACAAATTTCGTTTTTTTTCCGTAGCCGTGCGCGCCTTCAGACCATCCTGAATCTCTCTGACGACGGAATCCCAATCGCCCCACCTGGGTTGACGGAAGAGACGCATCGTCGGATACCAGGGAGAATCGCGGCGGTTCAGATGCCACCGCCAATCGGGCGTGTGGCAAAGCATTGTCCAGACCGGTCGGCCCAAAGCGCCCGCGAGATGGGCAGTCGCCGTATCGACGGTAATCACCAAATCGAGCGTCGTCAGAGCGGCCGCCGTTTCTCTAAAGTCAGTCAATGCGGCTCCCACATCAATCAGCCGCTCGCCAAGTTGAAATTCGGCAATTTGCCGCCGGCCCGGTTCCCCGGTTTGCAGGCTGAAGAAAGTCGCCGCGGTCGTACTTAAGAGCGGCAGCAGCTTCTCAAGCGGACACGACCGAACCACATCCCGTTTCTGCCGCGGATTACCCTGCCAGACCAGGCCGATTCGCAGCGAGTCGATCGAGCCGCGTCGCAACAACTCGTCGATTTCCGATCGCAGGTCCCGCCGTGGACGGAGATAGGGAACGCCCGCGCCGACAGAGTCGACGGTGATGCCGAACAAGCCCGGGAGGGAAGCCAGAGCGATCTGGGCGTCGCATTTTGGTAGCGATGTTCCTTTTTCGATGATTTCGTCCGCGCCGGCCAATCCGGCAAACAGCCCGACGAGCGGCGGCTGACAGCAAAGGACGACGAGGGCTTGTGATTGGCTCTTGCAACGAATCAGAAACCTTGCGAACTGGATTGTGTCTCCAAACCCCTGATCCGAGTAAACCAGCAACCGTTTGTCAGGGAGCGGACCTCCGTCCCACTCCGGAAAAGGTGCATCGATTGTCTCAGTTTCGTCGAGGCTTGCGCGGAGCCGATAACCGCTCCAGCCTGCCGTATAGTCTTCCGCCAACAAAAGCGTCGTCCCGAGATTGAACTCCGCCAGCGCAAAGTCGGGCTTCAGTTCAAGCGCCTTGCGGAGCGCGCGGCAGGCCTCCTTCGGGCGGTGCATCGAGCGCAGGATCATGCCGAGATTATTGAAGGCCTCGGCATAGTCCGGCCGCAATTCGATCGCTCGCAGAGCCGCAGCCTGCGCTTCCTCAAGGCGTCCTTGTCGCTCTCGGACAAAAGCGAGGTTGGCGTGCACTTCGTGGTAATCGGGCCGTCGCGCGAGGATGTGCTGATAAACTTCCGCCGCTTCGTCCAGTCGTTCGCGCTGGAGCAGGGCATACGCCAAATTGACACCCAGATCGACGTCCAACCGATCCGCGTTCACTGCCTGTCGAAGGACGAGTTCGGCCTCCTCCCATTTGTTCTGTTTGCCGAGGGCACCTGCCAAATGCAGCCAGTGATTTCGTTCTGCCGGCTTAAGTTCAGCGGCGCGACGGTAACATCTTTCGGCCTCCTGGGATAATCCCTGTTGTTCGCGCAGACGTCCGAGGTTCAAGTAGGCGCGATCGAAATCGCTTTGCAATGAGATGGCTGCCTCAAAGGCGCAGGCGGCGCGATCGAAGTCGTTCAGTGCCTGGTAAGCCACACCGAGATTGTTTCGGATGTCGGGCAAATCCGGATGGGCTTGCTCGAGCCGCTGAAAGACGTCAACCGCCTCGCGGTACCGTCCCAATTGCAGCAGCGTGGTGCCCAGCAGGTAGGCGGCGTCCCATTGCTCCGGGCGTGCAGCGAGGATTGCCTGATACTTGGCCGCGGCTCCGGCGATGTTGCCGCGGCGTTGCTCAGCGATGGCCGCTTGCAGCAATTCGTACAGCTCTGCGACCGAGCCCTCTTCTTGTGTCGGCAATGCGCAGCTCCGTCTGCGTCTATTCAGGCGTGCGGTTCGGTCATGCTGAACGGATCGAGCGCTTGGTTCAGCGTCGCCTCGGGGAGAACGGCTTTCTCGCGGCAAAGTTCACGGATCGTCTTGCCCGTCTTGAATGCCTCCTTGGCCAGCTGAGCGGCCTTTTCGTAACCGATCAGGGGATTGAGGCTCGTCACCATCGACAGGCTTTTCTCGACCGATGCTTCACAGGCTTCTTTGTTCGCCTCCATCTCGAGAGCGCAAAAGTCGACAAAGGCGTTGGTGGAGTTCGCCAGCAACCTCACACTCTCGAGTGTGGTTTGTCCCATAACGGGCATCATGATGTTCAATTGGAACTGTCCGCCAGTCGTCCCGCTGATCGCGACTGTCTGGTCGTTGCCCATCACGCGGGCGGCCACCTGCATCATGCTCTCGCACATCACCGGGTTGACTTTGCCCGGCATGATCGAGCTGCCGGGCTGCCGGTCCGGAAGCTTGACCTCGTAGAAGCCGCAGCGCGGACCTGATCCAAGCCAGCGAATATTGTTGGCGACATTGAATAGAGTGGACGCGATGGACCGCAACTGGCCGTGGCATTCGACGAGTCCGTCACGCTGTGCGTTGGCCTCGAAGTGATCGGCGGCTTCCACGAAGGGGATTCCGGTTTCTTTCGCCAACGTCGCCGCGATTCGCCGGCCGAATTCTGGATGGGTGTTGATTCCCGTACCGACGGCCGTACCGCCGGCCGGCAGTTCGAGCACGGCTGCCAAAGCCCGCTCGGCTCGCCCCACCGATAGCACGAGTTGGCGCGCAAACCCGCCGAACTCCTGACCCAACCGCAATGGCGTCGCGTCAGCCAGATGCGTGCGGCCAATCTTGATGATCTTGTCCCACTCTTCGGCTTTCTTGCCCAGCGCGTCGGCAAGCCGAGTCAGAGCGGGGATGAGCTGTTTGCGAATTGTCGACGCGACGGCGACATGGATCGCAGTGGGAAACATGTCGTTGGTGCTCTGCCCCATGTTCACGTGGTCGTTGGGATGGATCGGTTTTTCGGCCGCGAAGCGGTC
>CAYWOV010000186.1:0-6212 GCA_964459965.1 uncultured Planctomycetaceae bacterium
CCGGGCATCCCGGATGTCGCCAAGCCCGCGTGCCGACGGACCCGCGATCAACCGGAACGCCCTGGCGGCCCGCATCCGAGCGTTTCCCATCTCCATGCGACGCGCATCGGCCGAGCTGTCGAAAAAAATAAAAAAAGCCGAGAGGTCTTGTGGGGCCTCTCGGCTGCGATCGCTCGATCCTCGCGACTGCGATTACTGCAGGCAGATCATCACTTCGAGTTCTCGCAAACGTGAAGCCACATACGGTTGGCGAAAGCGCCGTCCGCTCGCTCCCAGCGTCACCTCACCGGTGATCCTTTAACGTGCACCTGGATGCGGTGGCCGGCCGGCGGTACGGGGCCGCTGCCCGAGGATTTGCCGCTCGGTGTAGGCGTCGAGGGCTGCGTTGAACCGGCGCGCGTACAGTGCGCGCGTTGCCCAGACGATTCCCGTCAAACCAAGAGCAGTACCGAGAAGTACCAATTCCATGATGCACCTTCGACGTCTCGTTTCCTTTTTCCGCCGGCGACTCAGGATCGATTGAGCTGCCCACCTCCCATGCGACGTTCGCGGGCCGAGCTGTCGAAAAAAAATGAAAAACGGCCGAAAGGTTTTGTCGGACCTCTCGGCCGTCAAGTCATGCGGGTCGCCCAATTCCGGCGATCATGGCTGAGCAAGGGTTCTCGCAATGCGGAACCCGCTGCGCACGGTTTTGTTATCGGGCGGAATCCACGACCGGTCCGCGGATCGGGTGACAGGCCCAATGTGCGTGAACGAGCCTCCCCGGAGGACTCTCTCATCGCTGGCCTTTACGATGCGATTCAGGGCCTTCTCTTCAGGCGGTCTGGCGTAATCCTCCACAAACGCGTCCTGGCACCATTCCAAAACATTGCCGTAGACGTCGAACAGCCCGAAGTCGTTCGGCATCAGCGTGCCCACCGGCCACACCTGCTCATTCGAATTCTTGATGTACCAGGCATATTTGGGCAACAACTCCAAAGAGGTGCCGAAAAACCGGATGGTTGTCGACCCGGACCGACAGGCATATTCCCATTCCGCCTCGGTCGGCAAGCGGTATCCGGTCCGTTCCAGATAGTTTTCCGGAAGCGTCATGCCGGGGCCGATTTTGTCCGCCGGCGGGTAGCACATTTCGCTTTCCGGGATCTGTTCGCGCTCACTCAACCAGCGGCAGTACTTAACTGCATGGTACCACGCCATATAATTGGTGGGGTTGCGGAGTCCGTCGTCGTAGAGGTGGTGCAGCGGGTCCTGCTGGTTGTACTGCTCGCGTGTAATCTCCGTCGTGCCGATCGCAAATGAGTGCTTGATCGTGGCAGGGTGTTGGGCTTCCCCCTTCCAGGTCGAGGCATGAGACTCATTCGCAGGACTGCCCATTGCAAATTCGACCGGGCCGGCGATGACGGTCATCGTATGCCCGAGGTGAGTGAGGTACCAACGGCGGCCGTTCTCGGTTTTCCCAGTCGAGAGCTTTTGGTCGCAGGCGTTGATCTCGTCTTGAGCATCCCAGTGTCGTAACAACCACGCCGCCGCGCCGTGCACGCTTGGGTCGACGTCATTTCGGTAAATGTCCACCATCATCGAGCGTCTCGAGGCGGAATCCTTCTGAGCAAAAACGTCTTTCGGATAATGGCCCAGCGACAGGATCAGCGCGGCCTTGGCGGAAGCATCCGATTCGACGGTCAGCCGCTGCCAGAGAATTTCAGGATCGACGCCATAATGGGCCACTCGATCGATGATGAAACTTCGTGTCGTAGGATCGGGGGCATGCCGCAAGAGTGACCACACCTCGTCTCGCTCTCCCAGCCGGATTAAGGCCAGGGCTGCGTTGGCGTGGCGTTTGGCGAGGGCTTCTCTCTCGGTGTCCGTAGCCTTGTCTGACGGATGCCCGGCGAATTCACCATGAGCCAGCGCGATCGCCCGATCCCGATACAGGACCAACTTGTTGTACAAGACGACGAACTGAAACCGCTGACTGTCCGCCAGCAGATTGAAAAGCCCCTCCGGACGGTCGGCCAAATAGTCGGCCAGCGTCTCGGTGGCGAACCGACGCGACAACGCGTCCTGATTCGTGTCCCGGAAGATGGAAGTCAGAGGCGCGATCAGTTGGCTTTTGGCGGGGCGGAGAGCCTCGCGCCAGGGAACGAGCGCCGAAGACTCGAAGGTGACCAAACGGCCGGCCACAAACGTGTTCAAATGGTTCCATCGCGGATCGTCGGGCGCGTAGGTGGCCAGCGCGCAGGCTGACTGAAACTGCAATTGCGCTTCGAGGCGCGGGTCCAAGGCTGCGCTCCACAACCACTCGAGCACCTGATTCTTGTGCGTCGCCAGGGCGTCCCGAACGACGACAAACTCGCGTGGACTCACCCGCAACAGGCCGTCCCGCAACTCGTCGATCTTGCTTTGATCCACGGGAAGAAGTGCGAGAGCCAGCCGCAATTTCTTGTCCGATTTCTCCGGGGCGGAAGCATCTTCCTGCCGCAGCAGCGGATCGGTCCAGCGGCGAATCTTGTCGATTTCATGCACGATTCCCGGCACCTCGCCGATCTCGGCCTTGATGAGTTCATCGACGAGGTTCGCGGCGTTTTCGGCCTCTCGCTTCTGCTCGATTTTTTGCGCGCGTTCGTTGGCGGCCCGCTCGGCCGCGGCGGCGGCCTCCGCCTTGACCTTTTGGGCCTCGGCGTCAAGCTGCGCCAGTCGCTCGCCTTCAGCCCGAATGGCCTCGGCCTTTTGGGCCTGCAAGGTGCGGATGTACCCCCAGGCCGTCCCGGCGATCCCGAACACGAGTGCCAGCACGATCAGCGACACGGCAATGACCAGTCCGCGGTTGCGGCGCACGAACTTTCGCAGCCGATAGCCCGCGGACGGCGGCCGGGCCTCCACAACTTCGTCGACCAAATGGCGCTCGAGGTCGCGAGCCAGTCCGCTGGCCGTCTCGTAGCGGCGGGACCGCTCCTTCTCGAGCGATTTCATCACGATCCAGTCCAAGTCGCCCCGCACGATCCGCGTGAGCTGCGCGGGCTCGAGGTTGCGCTGCGCAGCGACCGCAGGCAAACAGGCGGAGCCGCTGAGCCGCGTGCTCGGCTTCTTCGGCTCCTCGTCTTTGATGAGCTGCACCATCTCGTGCCACGCGGCTTCCTTGAACCGCTGCCGATCGAGCGGCGTCGTGCCGGTCAACAGCTCGTAGAGGATCACGCCCAGCGAATAAATGTCGCTGCGCGTATCGACGTCGAGGTTATTGAACTCGGCCTGCTCGGGGCTCATGTAAAGCGGCGTGCCGACCATGAATCCATGCGCCGTGTACACCGTCTTGTCCGTGAGGGGTTGGTACATCGCCTTGGCGAGTCCGAAGTCGATCACCTTCGGCACCGGCCGGCCGTCGTACAGGCAGACCAGGATGTTCGACGGCTTCAAATCGCGGTGAATGATCCCCTTTTGATGCGCGTGTTGCACAGCCTGACAGACCTGCACGAACAACCGCAGCCGCCCCTCGACGGTGACACGGGCGTCGTCGCAATAATCGGTGATGGGAACTCCCTTGACGTACTCCATCACGAAAAACGGACAACCCTGCTCGGTGACTCCCCCGTCGAGCACTTTGGCGATGTTCGGATGGTCCATCAGAGCCAAAGCCTGGCGCTCGACCTCAAAGCGGGAGAGCACGATCCGGCTGTCCATGCCCGGCTTGATGAGCTTGATCGCCACGCGCCGCCGAACGGGCTGCATCTGCTCGGCGACCCAGACCGTCCCCATGCCGCCTTCGCCGATCTCCTCGACGAGTTTGTAGCGTCCGGCGATGATCCGGCTTGCCGACGTTGAGGCGTCGTTGACCGTCCCCTCCCGTTCGCCCGCGAAATCCACCGTCCCGACGCTGGGCAGATCGCCCGATCGGTCATGCGCGTGCAGGAGCGCCTCGACGCGTCGACGTAGATCGGAATCGCCCGCGCACTGCGCGCTGACGATCTCGGCCCGCTTCGACGGGTCGTTGGCTTCGACGGCTGCCAGAAACACGGCTTCGAGTCGGCTTGGATTGACGGGCACGAAAGCCCCCTCCTGCGCGATCCCTACTTCCATCCATGCGTCGTTCGCGGAACGACCTGTCGAAACCTCAACATTTTTTCATGTTGGCGCTACAAGTACTCAGATAATGCCGCGCAAAATCTCATATTTCCCGAAGGTTGTCGCCGAGGAATCGCTCCATCAGGCTTGGATGCGCTCGAGATCGTTCCGCAGCCACGCTTTGGCGAAGGTCCACTTTTGGCGAACGCGATAAACGGTCAGCCCGAGCGATTCGGCCACAATTTCGTGGCTCGCACCGCAAAAATGATGCATTTCCACAATCTGCGCGGCCAGGCGATCCTCGGCCGCAAGCCGCGTGAGTGCTTCGTCCAGGGCAAGCACTTGATCTTCGTTGACGTCCTTCTGGGCGACGTCGTCGTCGGCCACGCGTTGCCGATCGCCGCCATGCTTCAGCCGCTTTTTGCGGCGGGCGTTTTCGACCAGGATGCGGCGCATGGCCTCGGCGGCAGCCGCGAAGAAGTGCCCGCGTCCGTCCCATTGCCCAGCTTGAGGAACCTTTACAAGCCTCAAATAGGCTTCGTGGACCAAAGCCGTCGCGTCGAGAGTCTGCCCCGGCCGCTCCTGGGCCATGCGCAGGGCCGCCAGCTTGCGCAGTTCATCATAGACCGCCGGCAATAATTTCTCGGTTGCCATGCGATCGCCCCCCTCGATCGCCAAGAGGATTGCGGTGACATCGCCCATGGTAGCTCCAAAAGGAGTCTTCGATGGAACCGATTGAGCATAGCCACGAGCTGGTTGCCAAATCCACTCCTTGCGCGAGGCCGCAGTACGATGGTCGGAATCCGGAAAGCACCTGTTTCAATATTCGTTCCTTTGTTGGTCCTAGGCCGTGACTGCCATGAGTCGATAAATAAGTCTGATTGGTGAATCCCAAAATCTCATGTCGACTGAAACTCGTCGGCAACTTGGTTTCTGACACGGTCCGCCCCGTCTCTTTCGATACCGCTATCCTCAATCCGGCGGCGGCGTGATCGCGTGAACAAAGAATGCTTCGCGCATCGGTCGGACAAACCGACGCGGACTCGGTCAGAGTCCCGGAAAATCGTCGCGCGTGAGACACGCCATTAAGTGGGATCGTTCGGACTGCTTCAAGGCGAAACCGGACTTCCGATCCCGAAACGAGCTGGCGGACAAGGCGCCCCATCGGCTCGGCTCCCGGGCGTTCGGCGAGGCGGCCGAAGAGGCGTTTCGGTGGCAACAGCGCAGGGCGCACAACCCGGTCGAGATCGAGGCCGTCGCGGCCTTGCAGGGGATTTCGCTGATGAGAATTCGGAAACGGCAATTCCTTGAAAAATCGCGCGATTCTGACCAAGCGGAAGAAGCCGAAAAAGGGAATGTTTTTCGGCTTGTGCCGCCGCAGCAATGTTGAGTCGGTCGCTGTGACCGACGCGCGCAAGACTGGAGCTTCAATCGTTGGCCCACTTCAAATCAGCGCGTCTTTCCTTTGGTCAAGGATTCGAATCCGGAGAGGACGTCGAATAACTCCTGATCAATTGATGTTTGGCGCAAACGGCGAAACGTCTGATTGAGGGTGCTCAACATCTCGTCTATGTTTTGTTCGGCTCGTTGCATGGCGGACAGTCGGCTCGCGTTTTCGCTGGCCAACGATTCGGCTGAAGCTTTGAAGAGCGAAACAAAAAGATACTCGCGGATGAGTGCCGCCAACGTCTGCTCTCGGCCCCCAACCACCTCGGGCAAGTTTCCGGTCGGCCAGGGGAGATGGGCCAGCCTATGTCTCCAATTGTCATCCAGAGGCAGCAGGTGCTGACACGCGGGCTCATACGTCGCCCCGGTCTTGGGACGGTTGTAGAACAGGTAAAGGGGAACGTTCTCGCCCTTGCGGTGGTGCGTTTCCGTTTCCAGAAGAATCTGCCCGACGAGCGGCGTGATGGCGTTCACCGAAGTCGGCACTGCGAAAAGTCCCGCCGGCGGGAGTCCGGCATCCGTGAGCCGCGCATGCACGCGGTCGCCGACGGCCCAGACGTGCTTTTCGCCCGCCAGATCGGCCAGTGATCTGGCGACAAATTCCGCCAGCACCTCATTGAACTGGCCCACGAGCCCCTGATCCGAGCCGAAGACGATCGCGCTGACCGTCTTTGCCGCCGAGCTTATTTCGCCGGCCGGTTCGGAGGCGG
>CAYWOV010000187.1:0-6207 GCA_964459965.1 uncultured Planctomycetaceae bacterium
GAGGTTCGGAATCGTGATCGGCTCGGTCAGAGGCTCGGCGGCGTCTCGAGTCGACTGGCCGACGACCCGTCCCATTTTCAGGCCTCCGCCCGCGAGCAAGAGGGGCGCCAGGCTCCCCCAATGATCGCGGCCACCGCGACCGTTAATTCGCGGAGTGCGGCCCATTTCGCCGCAGCAGACCAGCAGAATCTTCTCACTCAGCCCGCGGGCGGCTACGTCTTCAAGAAACGTGGAGACCGCGTGATCAAACGGGGGTGCCAGGTAGCGCATCCCCTCTTCGACGCCCGCGTTATTGACGTCCGCGTGCATGTCCCAAACGAAGCTCGTCGTGACGGTGACAAAACCGCAGCCTCGCTCGCACAGTCTCCGAGCCAAGAGCAACAGCTTTCCCAGGGTCTTGGCGTTATCGACATAGAAAGGATAGTTGTGCAAGCGCTTGCTGATTTGATCCGGCCGGACAAGCGGTGCCGTATCGTACCGTCTGACAGTCGCCGGATCTTCCCGGGATAGATTGAACGCGTCGGCCACGCCTCCCAGAACGGTGTCAAAGGCTTGCTGCCGCAGGTCATCGATACCCGCCATCAGCCCGCCGCTATCGACGGATCGGCGGAGGCGATCCAACCCCGCCAGGAGCTGGCGGCGGTCGTCGATGCGATCGATTGGAAGCTTGAGCTTGAGGTCATTCTTGAGATCGCCGCCTCCGCTGGGTGCGAATGGCGAATAAGCACTCCCGAACGAACCGGCTGCCTCAAAGTCGCCAAATTGCTTGAGAGCCGGCCGCGTCGAAGAATCGACGGCCCGCGGATAGAGGGCCACATTGGTCGGCATCCCGGAATGGGACCGATTGGCGCCGGCGACACGAGAATAAAGCGCCCCGAGGTTCGCGCCGCCGGTGGCTTTGCCGACAATCGGTTTGATGTCGTGATTGCCGTCGCCCGTCTTGAACGAGCGGACAATCGTCGTCGCATGGGCGAGCGCGGCAAGACGCGGAAACGCCGAGCCGTAGGTGACGCCGGCAAGCGACGTGGGGACCTCTCCGTTGACGCTGCAAACGCCCGGCGGAGCGGTCATCTTGGGATCGAATGTTTCAATTTGGCTCGGACCGCCGTGCATGAAAAGAAAGATCACCGATTTGTCGGTGACGGGCAGCTTTTGCTGTGCGGCAATGGCACGGGCCTGAAGCAGTCCGGGCAGCGAAAGCCCGCCAAGCGCAAGCCCGCCCACGGTCAAGAAGTCGCGGCGAGAGGTGAGGTCGCTGCCAATGCGAAGCATGCCGGCGGACTCAACCTGAGCGAGTGGAGGGATTGCAAGGCTGGATATATCCGGAGCATAGCGCGCAGCGGCCTGCACTTCCACCAAGTCCGGGCGTGTGGTTAAAAAGGAGTGGACTGTTCGACGATTGCCCGGTTCTCTTCCAACACCTGGTTTCCGAAGAAAGCCACCCTTGAACGAGACCGTTTCCGAGAGCGAAATCGGAATTTCGGTGGTGACACCCGTCTACAAGGCGCCGGACTGCCTGGAGGAACTCTATCGCCGGCTGGTTATCGTGCTTGAACGGACAGGCGAATCGTTCGAAATTGTGATGGTCAACGATGCCAGCCCGGACAATTCGTGGCAGTTGATCCAAGGACTGGCGCGACGCGATCCGCGGGTGCGGGGTATCAATCTTTCCCGCAATTTCGGGCAGCACTACGCGATTACGGCGGGCGTTGACCATGCCCGCGGTCGCTGGGTCGTCGTCATGGATTGCGACCTGCAGCACGTCCCGGAGGACATCACTCGGCTTTATGCGAAGGCACTCGAAGGCCACGACATCGTCTTCGTTCGACGCGTTACGCGCCGCGACACTTTCTTGAAAAAGCTCTCTTCGCGGGCCTTCACCACGCTTTACAACACGCTCACCGACTTCCGGATCGATCGTCGCATTAGCACCTATTCGATCATCTCCCGGCGGGTGGCTGATGCGGTAAGGGGACTGTCCGAGGGGAACCGGAATTATACGCTGCTCTTGCACTGGGTCGGTTTCGACATCGCGTACATTAACGGCGAGCATGCCGAACGCTTCGCCGGGCGGAGTGCCTATAGTTTCGGAAAGTTGCTCGCCTTCGCCATCGACAGCATTACCGGACAGTCGAATCGTCCGATGCGGCTCTCGATCCAGTTTGGGTTCTGCCTCTCGATTGCCGCGCAGCTCTACGCGGTCTGGCTGGCGATCCGTTATTTTATTTACGCCGTGCCTGTTCCCGGTTGGACCAGCGTGATGGTGGCGATTTTCTTTCTGAGCGGGCTGATGTTCGCAAACGTTGGAGTCGTGGGTCTTTATTTGGGCAAAGTCTTCGACGAAAGCCGGCGGCGTCCGCTGTACGTCGTGAAGGACCGCTTGAATTTCGGTGCCGAGCCGCCGCTCCGCCTGAATGAGCCGATCGCCGTCGAATTGAGTGGCGAGCCTGCCGAAAGAACCTTAGATCGAAGCCGCTTATCGCCACCGGTCTGAATGCACCCTCTCCATGCGAACGAGCACGTACCAGCAAAGTAAGCATCTTGAGACGTCGGAGGTCTACCCGGCCACCGCGAGATGCCCAGTGTGCCTGGCTGAGGACTCACGAAAGCCCGTATTTCTGGTGCAGGACTCTCCGGCAATCCGACTGCTCCAATGTCCGAAGTGCCGCGTTGCCTCAGCCGACCAGATGCCCTTGCCGGCCGTACTCGATGCCTATTACACGAGCTATTGGCCGGATGAGACGGATAAGCTCACCTTCCGCAGCGGCGATTATCTCGCTTCGCGGATCGTCAAGTATGTTTCGATCGATCGGGATCGCGACCCGATCCGCATTCTCGATTTCGGAGGGGGCGAGGGAACGCTCGCGAGGTTAATCGCTCAGGGGTTGATGCGAGCGCGGACTGCCGACTTCGAAATCGACGTCGTCGACTGGGGCGCCACGGATCAGCAAGTGGGAGACCACATTCGGATTCGAGGTCACAGCACGCTCGAGACGGCCAAGGGACCCAACGATCTCGTGATTGCGAGCGCCGTGCTCGAACACGTTCCCGACGCGAACGCCGTCATGCGGACTCTGTTCTCACTCGTGGGACCAGGTGGGTATTTTTACGCTCGAACCCCGTACGTGCTGCCGCTGACCCGTCTGCATCGCAATCTGGACTTCACCTATCCCGGCCACGTGCACGATATGGGGAGCGCCTTTTGGAACCGGATCACCGAGACGTTTGGACTGCGCGCCCAAGTCGTGCATTCGGGTCCATCGCCGGTGGAGACGCTGCTGACGAAGCATCCCACGCGGACGATCATGGCGTGGACGCTGAAGTTCCCGGCCTTGATCGAGGGCTGGCTGCTTCCGACGAGTCGGAAGGACCGGTTTTGGAACCTCGTAGGCGGGTGGGAAATCGTTCTGCGATTTGCCGATTGACTTTGCGTCTCGGTCAGGCAGGCGGCGGCCGACGGACCCAAACCCAGCATCCCAAGGGCGACGTGAAGCGGACTCCCAGGCGCGCGTAGATATTGTGTACGTTCACATTCCGCACGCTGAAGCCGGCCCAGCCCAGCGAATGGCCCCGAGCGGCGTACGCCCGCAAACTCTTCTGATAAAGCAGCATGCCAGAGATCGTCGCATCCCGATGCAACATGGCGAGCAAGAGATTCATCCCGTGATCGCTGGGACGCGACAAGAACCAGCCTTGCGGTTTCGAGTGATGCGAAACCTGCAGCGAAGTTGACGGGTGCTCGGCGATGAGTTGTCGAGCCCAGGCTGTGTATCGCCGATCGAGTGCATCTTGCGTCATCCCGGGCAGTTCGACGAACCGTTCCTCCTCGAACGGTCGTGACTCTCCATCGTCGACAGTGAACGGCGATTCGTCTGCAAAACAAACTTCGAGTTCCTGCAGACTCGGGGTGTCTTCGATCCGGTTCAGACCAATGCGGAATTCGATCTGAACGTCGACCCAGGCAAACCCGGCCTCGAGCAGCGAAGCGGCTGGCGGGAGAGACGCCAGCGGATGCTTGAACTCGACGAGCGCATACGGTGCCAAGAACCGGTTTCGTTCATCGGCGGACAGAGTGAAGAATCGTGCGTCGGTGACCAGACCGGCCGGCTCGCCCAGCCAGGCCGTGTTGGCCGCATGTTGCTCGATCACGAAGCCACCTCGACTTCCTCGAAGAGCATTCGCCAGAACTGAAATCCGTCCCAGACCGGGCCGAAGTGGTGCATTCGGGCCAGAGGAACAAACCGTTTGATGCCGGTGCTTGCCAGCAGTCGCAGCCAGCGTTCCGCTCGCGGGTCTGCGACGGCATGCCCAATCGTCTGGATGTTTTCTGGAAGCTGCGCAACTGCTTCGTCCAAACTTGAGGCGACAATCGACAGCGCGGCCGTGCCCTCGAGTTCCGGCAGCGATGCGTCGCCGACGGCGAGTACGGCTCCGTGACGGTCGGTGAGCGCCGCCGACCAGCCCGAAATTGCCGCCCATTGCCGCGTCATGATATTGGCCGAAGCCAGGTTCATTGGTGGATCCTGGGGAATGGCTCGCCGCCACAACGCCAACAGGCGGTCTCGTAGTTGCCGTGCGCTTTCGGCCGTTCCGTCGATGACAACAACCCGGCGGGGCGACGTGCATCCTGCCTGGCCATAAATCGCGAATACCTTGGCGAGGGTCTCCAGGACTTGATCGTTGATGCACAAGGGTTCGATCCACGCCTCGGAACGTCGGTCGGAGAATGCGAAAGCCATGCTTCCTGCAGGATGGGGCAACGCATCGATTGCCGCCGAAGCCTCGTCAGTGCCGAAGATAATGCGAACTGCGCTGGTCGCGGCCATCTCGCCGACGCGCGGGTCGTCTCGGGCGAACGATTCCAAACGGACTTGATCGCGAAGGTAATTGGCGAGAGGGCCCTTTGGTAACGCCCTCCGGCAGAATTCGAGAAAGGCGGCCGTTAGATCGTCGGAATGCGAGCCGGCCTTCATCCAGATCGGATTGCCGGCCAGGCTCGCCAGAATCAGAGTGAGCGGTCCGAGCAGGCTGACGTTATTTGGCAGCCAGACGGCCACCTGGCCTCGGGGTCGCATCAGTGCCGCGACTTCAGCATCTGTTTCCGGCGACGGTTTTCCAAAATGCGACTCGAAGACGCGCCTCAGCCAGGCTGGGTCGAGAAACGTGATCAGATAGGCCCACTCGTCGCGGGTAAAGCCGTCGGGGCGCGAGCGAATCATGTCGCTGCGCAGGCCGCTCCACTCGTCGAGCCAACTGTCCAGACAGAACGGAAGGGCGACCGCAACGCATCGGGCACCGTCGTCGAAGAGAGCCAGCTTTTCAGACATTGGCACAGCCCCGCAACTCGGCTCTGGGGACCCGACCAATAAGTTCGAATCGGCGTCCGGCCCGCCCGCAGGGGCAGTCCTCCGCGACGAGCCGGCCCAAGTCCTCGGTCAAAACGCTGTGATAGGGCGCTCCGTATGCCAAGACATTCGCCAGCTGCAACAGGCCCGGTTGGTCGGGAAGCGCGGCGAGCGTCCACGGATCGCGTACGATGACGTCGGCCCACCGCGGGGCATGATGAAGCCCATGCTCGCAGAATGGAAAGATCACACCAACTTGCTCGACAAGGCCGTAATAATCCAACACGCGCGAGCGGTCCGAGAGACCGGCGAGCAGACCCGCATCGAATTGCCGACGGTCGATCCGCGCGGCCTCGAGCTTTTTCCAGCCGCCGCTGTGCACGAAATGAATCGTCTTGCCGGCAAGCGCGTCGCGGACGGAAGCAGGCAGCTCGGCGCCCAGCCAGGCTTGCCAGAGGATCGAAGTGAAGCCGTAAACGAGTAGCTCCTGGCTTCGAGTCAAGACGTCAAGCAAAACGTCCCAGCGGGGCACCACGGGGTCGGAATCGGCCAGCAGGAACTGGATCTCGGTCGCCAGCGGGCGTAGTGCCATGGCGGCCGCAATTCGAGCAGAAACCTCTCCCCGCCGCCTCAGTGCCCGCGGATCGTCGACTACCACCAGCGGACGCGGCGACGAGCCGACAAACTCCGCCAAAATCGACCGCGTGCTTCGTTCCTGCAGCGCGGAGCTGCGTTCGTCGAGCGCGATGCGGCTCGGCTGACCGCCCGACGTGCTCGACGACAACAGCACCCGCAGGTGTTTGATTCCCTCAGCCTGCGTTTGCAAAGTCACGTGCTTGAACAAACCCGCGTGCAAATAAGG
>CAYWOV010000188.1:0-6195 GCA_964459965.1 uncultured Planctomycetaceae bacterium
AAGATTCAAAACGGCGCCTGCACGACACGATTAACTCGCTCAATCGGAATCAGAAGCACGCCCTAATTCGTTTTCTGGGCGACGGCAAAGGTGAGGGTGTCCGCTGGGGTTTCGTCGAGCAACGCCCGAACGAACACCTGGGGCGTGAGGGGACCGCGTAGGCTATCCTGTTTGGCATTTGTCGGATGCGCAATGCCTGCCTTGCCAAGCTGTTACGCTGAACCATAACGGACGGTTTCGACTCTCCGACTGTCTCTCAACAGTCGCGCCCAATCACCACCCAACCTTCACCACATCGCGTGATACCCGCCGGGCCTATGGCGGGTAGACTCAAGACTCAGGTTGTCGATTTACACGAGACAGTCTTCAAACCGGCATGAGGCTGGTGCAACAACTCATATCGAGGGCCTCGATGCAGCGCGCCGGAACGACTCACGAGACGTACACAAACACCAACGAACAAGTGTTGCAGCGGGGACGCCGCGCGATTGCCGGCGGCGACAGCAGTACGATGCGCGTGTTGCCCTACCATTTGCCGCTCGTCGCCTCACATGGTCGGGGATCGCGGGTTTGGGATGTCGACGGGAATGAGTACCTCGATCTCAATATGGCATTCGGGCCGCTGTTGTTCGGCCACTGTCCGGAACATGTGATCGCGGGCGTTATCGATCAAATCACTAATCGCGGCAGCCAGCTCGGCTTTCCCACTGAAATTACAATTAGCGTCGCGGAAAAGATCCAACAGCTCTACCCGAATATGGAACTGTTGCGGTTCGCGAACTCCGGCACCGAGGCCGACGTCTCGGCCGCACGCCTCGCTCGAGCGTACACCGGTCGCCCCAAGATTGTGCAGTTCGAAGGACACTATCACGGTTGGAGCGATACGCTGTTCAACCGCTATCACGCTCCGCTCGAGGAATTGTCGACTGGACCGTACGGTCCCGCTCTTCCCGGCACGCGCGGTTTGAACGGCGCGCCGCACGAAAACCTCGTCGTGCGTTGGAACGACCTCGACGCGCTCGAACGCTGCCTTGTGGACCACCCCGGCCAGATTGCGGCCGTCATCATGGAACCGATTATGGGCAATGCCGGGGTGATCGCACCACACCTGGATTACTTGGAGAGCGTGCGAGCGTTGACAAAGGATCACGGCGCCCTCTTGATCTTCGATGAAGTGATCACTGGGCTGCGAGTGGCGGCCGGCGGCGCTCAGGAGTTTTACGGAGTTCGTCCAGACATCACCGTGATATCCAAAGCCGTCGGCGGCGGTTATCCGGTGGCTGCATTCGGTGCGTCGCGCGAGATCATGGAACTCGTCGCAAATGGGACAATGTTCCACGGCGGAGTGTTTTCAGGAAATGCCGTCGTAATGGCGGCCGCCGACGCTGTTCTCGGAGAGGTTATCGCAAACAAAGAGACAATTTACCGGCACATGCACGCCATCTCGGACGAGTTGGCACGCGGTGCCGGCGAGATCTTCGATCGGGCTGGCGTTGCCAACGTCGTCCACCATGTCGGACCGATGATCTCCTTCTTCCTCTTTTCCGATAAGGTGGAACCAATCCGCGAGTACCGTGACGTTCGCCGCCACTGCGACTTCGTTAAGTACATCCGCCTGCAGCACCTGATGCAGAAATCGGGTGTGTACTATCACCCGAATCAATTCGAGCCCATGTTCTTGTCTGCCGCCCACACGAGCGAAGACATTGGCATCGCTCTGGAGCGGCTGGAGCAGGCCGTCGCATGTCTCAATGTGTGACGTCCAAACTGAGTCCTGTCGCGATTCTCGACGCGTTTGAAAACTACTCCGGCTCCTATTTCGATTTGGACCGGGGCATCGCGCTCGACGGACCGGAACTCCGCGCCTTACGCGACCGATTGGTAGTTGGGCTGCGAAATTGTGGGCTTTGGGCCGGCGACGGCGTCGTCTTCTGCGTCGGCAACGGACCGACATTCCTGGCGGGACTTTCGGCAGTTCTGACGGCGGGCGGTTCGCCGCTCTTGGTTCATCCCAAGACTCCGCCGCCGGAATTGAAGCGAACGGCGCTCCGGCTGGGGGCGCGGTTGATGATTGTCGACGACGTCAGCTCGCCAGCGTGGCCGAACGAGTGCGAATCCGTCACGCCATTGGCCGCTGCGGCTGAATTCGAGCTTTTTGCCGCCCGAATCGTGGGCGCACAATCCAGCCTCGAGGCCGTCGTTCCAGCGTTAACAGGCGTACCGCTACACCCCACGTCAGGCACGACGGGCCTCCCGAAGACGGCCGTGCGCCCGGCACGAGCGGCCGAAGCTGAAGCGCGGCACTATATCGAAACCATCGGTGTAACCGACGACGACGTGATACTGACAGTGGCCCCCATGTGTCATGCGTATGCCTATGGAACGAGCGTCATGGTATCGCTCTTCAGCGGGGCCACAATCGTCTCGATGCGGACGTTTCAGCCGAATCCGGTCCTTGAAGCTTTGACCAGCGGACGCGTTTCAATCTTCCCCGCAGTCCCCGCCATGCTCGATGTGCTGTTACTCGAGGAGTGGGCCGGACCCTGGAACTCGCTCCGCTGCGTGCTATCGGCCGGCTCACCGCTGCCAGAACGCACAGCCAAACGATTTCGCGAAAAGACCGGCATCACAGTTCGGTCTCTTTACGGAACGACCGAAACGGGCGGGATCGCGGTCGCATCCGCGGGCCAAACGCTGTTAGCCGGACAAGTCGGGCCGGCGATGCGCGGGGTCGAATGTCAAATCGCAATCGACACCGGCTCAACCGGCGCGCCGCCCGGCGTCGGACGACTTTTGATTCGTTCCAGCTCGATGATGGCCGGTTATCTCGCCGCAGACGCGATCGACGGGTCGCCCATCTCGGACGGTTGGTTCGACACGGGGGATCTCGCGTCGGTCGACTCGGCCGGTGTAATCCAGCTCATGGGCCGCGAATCGGAAGTCATCAACGTCGAAGGCTCGAAGGTCATCCCTTGCGAAGTCGAGGAGGTCATCGCCGCGTTTCCCGGCGTACGGGAGGTAAAAGTCTACGCGGGACGGCGTCGCAATGGCGGACAGTTCGTCAAAGCCGCGATCGTTAGCGACACGCAGGTTGACCAAGCCGCCATTCAGGCGCACTGCGAGCAAAACCTGGTCTACTACAAGTGCCCTGAGCGAATCATTCCGGTCGAATCGCTCCCGCGATCGCCGGCAGGCAAGATTCTGCGAGATCAACTGCCTTAAAGGGAGGCTGATCGTCGCGGGCGGACCCGATCGGAAAACGCGACGTCATCCACGCTTCAACGCGATCGATGAGCCGGTCGCGGTCGGCCAGCAGCATGTAGGTATGGTCGGCCTCTTTGAAGTACTCAACCTCGATGCCCGGGTTGTGCCGAACGTTCGGGAAATCATCGAAAAACTGGCGGGTGTAGTTATACAGCTTGTACCCGCCTGAATAGATGTAGAGCGATTGCACGCCACGGTTGAGCAAGGCCCCGATCTCGGCCGCGACCTCGCGCTGCGGCGGAAAGTCCCGTTGAAACGTCTGGAATCGCTCTTCGCGTCTGGTTTCGGCACGTGGGCCAGGCGGAGGCCCGAGGACCGTGCGGCCGATCCTGGAGGACCGTAGGGCGGTCGCGGCTTTCTGATAGACGTGCCGTGGTTGACCGGCGAGCCGGCCGAATTGCCGAAGCGACAGGCGGAACACGCTCGGATAGGCGAAGGCATCCAGGGCGACGATTCCGACGACGCGACCGTCTCTAACGGCGATTTGGTGTGAATCGTCCGCGCCGGAGCACAGGCCGAAAAAGACGAAGCGTTTCGTCCCAATCTGCTTTTGCAGAAAATCCATTACGTAGCGAGCGTCTTCGAGCGTCCCTTCCGGTTCCGCGACGTCGTCGCTGCGGCCCGGGCTGTCGCCGATTCCAGCGAGGTCCATTCGCAAGCAGGGATATCCCACCGACGCAAGGCGGCGGGCGACTTCGACGTGAATGCGAAACGGTCCTGACCGGTGCGTAATGCCGGCATTTGGAAAGATCACGGCCGGTACGTCACAGCCCGTCATCTCGGCGGTTTCGGTGTAAACGCCTACCAGGCTTCCCCTCGGACCAAGGCAGACGACCGACTCATTCATACGAAGCCGCCTGCTATCTTTGCGCTAACGGCCGCGACCGCCCGATTGGCAACCAATGCCGATTCGACTTGGCGAGTATCAGCCCATCCGGCCGGCTCCTGCACAAACTCGTGCGTGAACCGACCTTTGGTGTTTCGGTTCAGGCTCTGTGTCAGCTCGTCGTACTCAGGTGTTTGGCTCGATGTGAGCAGATAACAGTTGTTGTACGGAAAGGGTTTGTTCAACAGGCTCAGCGGGCTCATCGACGACTGCAATCGCCCCGGATATCGAAAGCCGAGCAGTTCGGTGTCGGTCGTGCGGTGCGGCTGCAGCGTGCGGTACCGCAGCGAGTCGACAAGGCAGGCTTGGTGCAGCTCTCGCAGCTCGGCCAGATAAGTGCGACCTGAGACGATCGGATCCCAGAGCACGAAATTCCGCGCCGCGGCGCCCTCAATCCGGATACCTGCGGCCAAAGTTGCACCGAAACGCAGTCCAATGATCGTGATTTCCGTTTGGCCGGACTGTCGGCACAGTTCCGTCGCTGCCGCGCGAATGTTGTCGCGCCATTCCGTGACGTCGGCCTCCGAACCGTCACCGTAAGAATCGCCCAGCCCGCAATAGTCGAACTTCAGAACCCCAAATCCGTTCTGGGCAAGACGGCTGCAGAGCTTACGGATCGGGTTGTAGCAGCGAACATATTCGTGTCCGATCGGCGGACAAATCAGCACAGGCACGCCGGCCGTTTGCGTTGTGACCGGCTCGTAATAGGCACCGAACAGGCGTTTGGTCCCGCCATTGAAGAATAGTGGGTGAACGCCGGTTTGGCTCAGGAAAGGCTCCGTACGTTCGGAATGCGGCGCGTATGCTGGTCGTCCGGCGAAAGCCGCGTCGAATGTGGCGGAAGTATGATTTCGCTCGAAGTTAGCGACGTCGTTCAACACGGCTGGCTCCCGTCTTGAAATCGGTCGCCATTCCGCGCGTTCTTGAACCAACTCGACAAACGCCCCACGTTGGAATTTTCGCCCTTCGGCGAAACGTCTCGCGGCGCCTCATCGCAACGATCCGCGATGCTGTGTCCAGCCGCGACGCGATCAATTTCGGCGGCCACCTGGCTGAGCGAGCTGACGAGGAGTGTCTTGATCGGCACGCGCACGCCGAAGGTTCGCTCGATCCGGCTGACCGCGTGGGCGGCCAGCAGCGAATGCCCGCCGAGGTCGAAGAAATTGTCGCCGGGACCGACATCCGGCACGTCGAGAAGTGTACCCCAAAGTTCGGCCATTTTTTGCTGTGTTCGCGTTCGAGGATGGCCGTGCGGCTGCTGTCCGGAACTCGGAGATTGAGTCGGGAACAAGTGCTCCGCCGTGGAACCGTTGGTCTTTGCCGTCCCGCCGTCGTTAGTCTCCGAATCGACAAAGTCCGATGAAGACAGCGAGCAGCGCAGCTCGTCCAAGGCCGGCAAACTGTCAATCGAAACGGCGGTCGGCCACCCAAAGTCAATCAGACAGGCGATCTCGTCAACGCCAATTTGCTTTAATCGCTCGATGAATGCGAGGCACTTTGACGGTCCACCAATGAGTCCGCTCGCTGCGACGTAGTGCTTCGCCGCGAACGTCAAAAGCCCATCAAGTTGTTCGGCCGTTCGAGTTGCGACGAATTCGTCGAGCGTTGCACCCAGTTCGTCTGATGCGATCGCGAATTGGGGATATTCCCAGGCAGCTTCGCGCAACAGCGAAGGGTCGCGACGAAGCCGATCTTTCATTGCGTTAAGCGCCGTGCGATTAACGAACTCTTCGTCCGCGGCGACGAGTGTCGGTACCACGACAGTCACATAACCGTGTCCCGCGTGTCCAGATTCCGTCCAGGTGCGGCGGTAGAGGGCGACGTCTTTCCCGACCGACTCGATGGAGCGACCGAGCAAGCGGGTCAATACGTGTGCGCCAATTTGCGCGGCCGTTTTGAAAAGCTCGGGGTCGTCTCCCGCTGCAATCCACACCGGTCCCAGCGAATTGGCTTGTGTCGCGCCTAGAGCGACGAACGTAATTCCGCGGAGTTCGACGTCATTTGCGACGGCTGCCAAAGGAGCATTCGACTCGGTCGCACGTGCA
>CAYWOV010000189.1:0-6184 GCA_964459965.1 uncultured Planctomycetaceae bacterium
TTCTCCGCCTCGTCATCGACGGCAACTTCCAGGCCATCAACCTCGATCAAGAGCACCGCGCCGGCGTCGAGAGGGAAGCCGAAGTGAAATGCCGCTTCGACCGCCTCGACGATCCCTTGGTCCATCATCTCGAGTGCGGCGGGGATGATGCCCGCGCCGATGATGGCGCTGATCGCCTGTGTGGCCGCGTCGACCGTCTCGAAGATTCCCAGCAGTGTGCGATACGCGGCCGGATTCCGCGTGAGGCGTACCGTCACGCGCGTGCAGATTCCGAACGTTCCCTCGCTGCCGACGAAGAGACCGGTGAGGTCGTAACCCGCGGACTGCCCGGTCGGTCCACCGAACTCGACTACGGCGCCGTCCGGCAGCACAACTTCGACCCCCAGCACGTGGTTGACGGTGACCCCATACTTGAGCGTGTGGGGCCCACCGGAATTAGTGGCCACGTTACCGCCGATCGTGCAAGCACCCTGGCTCGATGGATCGGGAGCATAGTGATAGCCCGTGCCTTTGAGCCGTTGCGTCAGGTGGACATTCACCAAGCCCGGCTCTACGACCGCATAACGATCCCGCAGATTTACCTCTAAAATCCGCTTCATGCGGGTGAGGGCGATCATCACACCGCCGCCGACCGGAAGACACCCGCCCGAGAGGCTCGTGCCGGCTCCCCGTGGAACGAAGGGGACATCGAACTCGTTGCACGTCTTGACGATCGCCACCACCTGGTCTCGCGTCGTCGGCAGCAAGACGACGTCCGGGGCGTTTTTTTCGACGACATATCCGTCGCATTCGTAGACCAACAGGTCGCTCGCATCGCAGAGCATGCCTTCGTCTCCGACGATGGCCCGGAACCGCTCAATGAGTTGGTGGGCAATTGGACGACGAGGCGATTCGACGGAGTGTGGCATAGGATTTCACCGTTGGAAATCCTCATTTGAGCAGGCACGAAGCGGGCTTGCCACCGTTGCGGGTGAAGGCAAACGTTGGCGGCGGCCTCATTGTGACGTGCTTGACGAGCCATCGGCCTTTCCCGAAGATGCGTTGCGAAAGGAGGTCTCATGCAGGTGGTGATTACGGCGACCGGACCCGACAACCGCGGTCTGGCCGATCCCATCGTGCATTTCGTGACCGGCTCCGGAGCCAACATTCACGAAATCCAGATGTACGACCACGATTCCGAGCAGCTGTTTGCCATGCTGCTGCGGATTGAATGGCCGGGCCCTCGCGACTCGATCGCCGAGCTGCGCAAGCAGATGACCGAAATCGGCCGCACCAAGGGCCTCTCGCTCCGAACCTGGTGTCGCGACTCGGCCGAGCGTCCGCCTCGCGTGGCGCTGTGCACAACCTACCGTCCGGAGCCTGCCAAGGCCGTTTTGCAGGCGATGCAAAGCGGCCAAATCGCGGCGACGCCGGCCGTCATGATCGGCAACCGCGATTCTTGCAAGAGCCTCGCTGAACAGTTCCACGTCGATTGGCACCAGGTCGGCGATGCAAATGCCCGCCCCGACAACGAGCGTCTAGTGTCGCTGATCGACCGATACGACGTCGATTACATTGTCCTGGCACGCTACATGCGGATTCTGCCCGCGTCGGTTTGCTGGCAATTCGCTGGCGGCCGAATCCTCAATTTGCACCATGGACTATTGCCGTCATTTCCTGGCGCTACGCCGTACAAAGACGCATACGAACATCGCATGCTGACCTACGGCGCGACCGTGCACTTTATCGTTCCCGAGCTAGACGCAGGCAATCAGATCGTCCATCAAGGGACGTTTACCGTTCAACCGGGAACGCCGCTGGAGGAGATCCAGCGTTGGGGGCAGTCGCAGCATGAGCCAGCCGTTCTCGTCGAGGGACTTCGACGCGTGGTCGACCGCGAGGTGGAACTTCATTTCCACCGCGTCGTGCGCACAAGAGCGCCGGCGAACTAGGAAACAAAACCATGCAAAAGTTTGGAATTCTCTGCGTTTTGTGCGCAATGGGCTGCGGACAATCGCCGCCGGCTTCCCTGCCCACGGCAGAACTTCCCGGTCTTCCCGCCGGTGCGGTCGGGCACTCCGGCTCTTGGCCATCGTGGCGGGGATCCCATCGCGACGCGATTTCTGATGAAACCGGATTCCTCGAATCTTGGCCCACTGAGGGGCCGCCGCTCAAATGGCAGGCGGCCGGACTCGGCAAGGGCTATTCCAGCGTCGCGATCGACGCGGGCCGCATTTTTACGATGGGTGTTGTCGATGACGGCAGTAACGTTCTGGCGCTTAACTTTGCGAATGGCCGCCGACTTTGGGCCTTGCGAGTGGGCAAAGAGGAACCCAACAGTACGCCGACAATCGACGGCGATCGAGTTTATGCGCTGGATCGGGGCGGCGCTCTGGTGTGTATCGATGCCGTAAGCGGAAAGCTTGTCTGGAGCAAGAATCTGGTCGGCGATTTCGGCGGTCGCATGATGTCGGGGTGGGGCTTCAGCGAGTCTCCGTTGGTCGACGGCGATCGGCTGTTATGCACTCCCGGCGTGAAAGATTCCCTGATTGTCGCGCTCGACAAGAAAACGGGCAACACAATTTGGAAGGCGCAGGCGCCGGCAGATCTTGGTTCGAATGGAACCGACGGAGCCGGCTATTCGTCGATCGTGATCAGTAACGGCGGCGGGGTGAAACAGTACGTGCAAATTGTCGGCCGCGGAGTCGTTTCGGTGCGAGCCGACGATGGGAAATTCCTTTGGAATTACAACCGAGTCGCCAACGCGACGGCGAATATTCCCACTCCTCTCGTGAAGGACGACTATGTATTTGCGTCGACCGGCTACGGCGCCGGTGCGGCGCTCTTGCAATTGTCAAAGTCCGCCGACGGAGTGGCAGTCAAAGAGGTCTATTTTCTCGACGGCGGGAAAATGCAGAACCACCACGGCGGAATGGTGCTACTCGGCGACTACGTCTATTGCGGCAAGGGCCACAACCAGGGCTTCCCCGTTTGCCTCGAGTTGAAGACCGGCAAATTCGCCTGGGAGGGCGGACGTGGGCCCGGCCAAGGTTCCGCAGCGGTCATCGAAGCCGACGGCAACCTTTATTTCCGCTATCAAAACGGCGTGATGGCATTGATCGAAGCCAATCCGAAGAAATACGTCCTGAAGGGTACTTTCGAGACCGCGACGAAAAAAGGTGAAGGCTGGCCTCACCCCGTCATCGTGGACCGGCAATTATTCCTGCGCGACCAGGACGCCCTGCTTTGTTACGACATCGCCAAAACTGGCGCGGCCCCCAAGCCTGAAAGTTCGCGGGGCGACCGGAAGCTCTGAAGCCCATCCGTTATCCCGCGACCAATCATTTTGACTGACCGTCCGCAGACTGGCTCAGCCCTGCTTTTTTTGGGGGACCGTCGCGCCTTTCTTGCGAGCTTTCGACAGTCCGATGGCGATCGCCTGCTTGCGGCTCGTGACTTTCTTTTTCGATTTTCCGCTCGTGAGTGTGCCTTTTTTCTCGCGCCGTAGCGCGCTGCCGACTTCGCTCTTCGCCTTTGAGCCGTACTTAGCCATAGTTTGCTCCTCTTCGTCGAGTTGACGGCGCGTCCTAGAATCAGCGCGCACTGGAGAAATCACACATCTAGAGACTCGGTCTCGTGCGACTCCAGAACAGTGCAAGTGCTATGCCGATCAGAGGACGGGGCGATGTTGTGCGCCGTCGAGCTCAGCGGAGTTTGCGCGGCCACAACTTATCGAGCCAGTACCAAAGCTCATCCGAGTTGGTGCCAGTGCGTCTCGACTGCCAAACGGCCGCCGCTCGTTCCAGAGCCCGCTTGCGAACGGCTTCCTCGATGAGCGGCATTTGGCGAACCCGCTGTAAGAGATCGGCCTCCGTGGATGCCTGAGGGACGAGCATCGCCAGCAGACTTCTCGCGGCAATCTCAGTGCGTGTCTCGGCCGGCAAGGGGCGAGAGTCCCAAACCAGCACGCGCGACTGATTGGGACAAGCGGCCGCCAGTCGCGTGCCGTCCGGACTGAATGCGATTCCCAAGATAGAGCCGGCTTGCGGATTCCATGTTTGTAATTCCTGCGCGGTCACAACGTCCCAGATCTTCACCGTGTGATCGTCACTACTGGAGACTAATCGCTTGCCATCCGGGTTGAGAGCGAGACACTGAATGTCGCCGGAGTGGCCGCTCCAAGTACGCTGCAGCGTCCCCGTTTCGACGTCGCAGATGCGGATCATTTGGTCGCGGCCGGCCGTAAAGAGCTGCCGGCCATCCGGACTGAACGCCAAAGAGCAGATCAATCCCTGATGCCCCGCAAGTCGTCGGATTTCCCGGCCGCTTGCCGCATCCCATAGGCGTACGCGGCTGTCGGCGTCGCGCCCCACCGTAGAGTCCGCCCCCGCAGTGGCGATGTATTCTCCCTCGGGGCTGAAGAGCGCACATGACAATGACGTGGCGTGAGCCGTCCATTGGCGGATCGGAATCGCCTTCCAATGATCCCAAATGACAATGCGGCCAGTCGTATGGCCCGCAACCAGAGTCCGTCCATCGGGGCTGAAGTCGGCGGAAACACAAGGGCCGGCTTCTGGAGTCACCAATCGGCGCACCATGCGTCCATCGTGCGCATCGTGCAGTTGGATGCCACCATCCTCCAACGTCGAGGCAAGCAAACGACCCGACTTGTCGAAGCCGAGCGCCTTGCCGGTCCCCGCCGGATAAGACGAGAGGACTTCCGGGACGGACCAAAGGATCTCACCCGTGGACGCGTCCCAGGCGGTCGTGACATTCCGACCGCCCGCAACAAGAGTCGTCCCGTCTGGACTGTACGCCAAACTGACGAATCGCGGTTCCTTAGGACCTTTGAACGGAACCGGTTCCTGCCGGCTGGCGGCATCCCAAAAACGAATGGTGGCGTCCCAGCCGGCGCTCGCAATGACGTCGCCCTCGATGGAAAACGCCACATCGCTGACGGGCGATCCGTGGCCGCGCAGGGTCTCGATTTCACCACGCTGAGTCAAATGCAGCACTTTGACGGTCGTATCGTCGCTTCCGGACGCGAGTCTCTTTCCGTCCGGGCTGAAGGTCAGTCTGTTGATCTTGTTTGCGTGCAGTTTGAGTCGCATCAGTTCCTTGCCTGTTTCGAGGTCAAAGGACTGAAGCTCCCCCTCCATGGTTCCCGAATACAGTCTTCGCCCGTCGGGGCTGACGGCCACTGCTGTGCTGCCACTTCCCGTGACCGCAAATGTGTGAAGCGCGCGGCCGGTCTGTGCGTCCCACAATCGAGCCGTGCTATCCCATCCGCCCGACACCAGCCAGCGTCCATCGGGCGTAAAGGCGAGCGCTTCGACGTAGTGCGTGTGCCCCTTAAGGACGTGCGTAAGGGCACCCTTCGATGCGTCCAAAAGGAAGAGTTCGATATAAGAAATGGCCAGACGCTCGCCATTGGGGCTCAGTGCCAGGCCGTGCTCCCAGGTCGGATAGCCGCTAATCTTCTTCAGTTCTCGCCCCGTCGACGGGTCCCAGATTTTGGCGGTGTTATCGCGGCAGCCAGTGACAAGGATTTTGCCGTCGCGGCTGAATGCCAGCATGTTGATCCGCGCGGAATGCGCCTGAATCGTACGTACTTCGCGCGTGCCCGACGCGTTCCACATCCGCAGCATGCCGTCCTGTCCACCCGAAACCAGGAGCCGTCCGTCGGGACTGAAGGCCAGGCATAACGATTTGACTGCGACGATTCGCAGCTCACTGTGCGAGACTCGCCAAAGATGATGCCACTCCCAACCACGGCCATCGAACTCGCCGGCGCTCTTCGGCACTTGAGCTTCGAGCAGCTCTTGTACGCGGCTGGCGTTGTGGTCATCCCAGGCGCGCTGGGCGAGGTTCATCTGGGAGACGTAAAGCTGCCGTGTTGCCGTGTCACGTTGCTCCGTTGCAATGACGCGCTCATGTTCAGTTTCCAGAGCCGAGGCCGCAATTCGCAAGTTCGCGCGGCTCAAGAGGATCGTCGTCACAATGAGTCCCGCCAATAACCCGGCCGCCAGTCCGCCAGCTCGGGCGGTCAAGAGACGGTGGGCCCGGATCCAGCGGAAGAGCCGCGCGGAGAGCGGTTCCGCAAAGGCTGTCACAGGCTCGTCATCGAGCCAGCGCTCGATGTCCTTGGCCATCGCCCCACACGTCGCGTAACGGTCTTCGGGCAAAAGACTCATCGCCTTCAGGC
>CAYWOV010000190.1:0-6178 GCA_964459965.1 uncultured Planctomycetaceae bacterium
GGATGCTGGCCCGCGAATGCACCGAGATCGGCCTTAAGGACGTCGCGATGAGCGAATTCGGCGTCGTGACGGCGAGCGTGCCTGCGACCGTGAAACACGCGGCGCCCGCCATCGCGTGGTTCGCGCACGTCGACACGTCTCCCGAATTCAGCTCCGAACATGTCAATCCGATCGTCCATCGCAATTACCGCGGAGAGGACATCGTCCTGCCGGGCGATCCGAGTCGCGTGATTCGCGTCAAAGAGAACCCCACTCTTAAGAAACTGGTCGGCGCCACCGTCATCACCACCGATGGCACGACACTCTTGGGGGCCGACGACAAGGCGGGGATCGCCGTAATTCTGACGGCGGCCGCCCATCTCCTGGCGCATCCCGAAATTCCGCACGGGACGATCCGCGTCTGCTTTACCTGCGACGAAGAGATCGGTCATGGCGTCGACCATGTCGAGGTCGACAAGCTCGGAGTCGGCTGCGGCTACACTCTCGACAGCGAGGGCTCCGGTCGCGTCGATGCCGAGACGTTTTCCGCCGACCTGGCGATCGTCACGGTCACTGGCGTCAATACGCATCCCTCGGTCGGCAAGGGAGCGATGGTAAACGCGATCAGAATCTTGAGCGATTTCATCAGCCGCATGCCGACCGACACGCTTTGCCCCGAGGTGACCGATGGCCGCGAGGGCTTTCTGCATCCGTACCAGTTGACGGGAAGCGTTGCGACGGCTTCCGTGCGGATTATTCTTCGCGATTTCGAGACGCCGAAGCTGCGTGAGCACGCGGCGCGGCTGGAGGCGATTGCCGCCGAGCTGCGGGCGCAACATCCGCGAGCCCGCGTCGAGATCGAAATCGTCAAGCAGTATCGCAACATGAGAGATGGACTGGGCAAGGAGCCGCGGGCGCTGCCCAAAGCGATCGAAGCCACGCGGGCGGCGGGACTCGAACCGGAGCTGTCGATCATTCGCGGCGGAACCGACGGCTCGGTGTTGACCGAACGCGGTCTGCCGACGCCCAATCTGTCCACTGGCCAGCACAATCCGCATTCGCCCTTAGAGTGGACAAGCCTGGAAGAAATGCAGAAGGCAGTCGACGTGCTCGTTCAATTGGCCATCTCCTGGGGACGCGAGACCAAATGACGAGCGTCGACGAACGAAATCCAAACGATCGCCCGGAGCTTCCCTCGGAGGCTCAACGATCCGGATCTGTCCCGCCCGCGGTCGCTTCGGCAGAGAACCAAACAACAGCAGCCAATGAGTCAGACCAATCACGCAACTTAGATCCATGGACCGTATCGCAAAAACAGCCGGTGCCCATGGTGGCTATCTCGAACCTGTGGGTGAAGTACGGGTCGGTTCAAGCCGTGCGCGGGATCACGTTCACGATTCCGCGAGGGGAAGTCTTCGGGTTTATCGGACCAAACGGGGCGGGCAAGTCGTCGACGATCCGGGTCTTGGCCACGCTGCAAACCCCGACGGCCGGCTGGGCTATGATCGACGGGATCGAAGTCCGCAAGGACCCGAAGGCGATTCGCCGCAAGATAGGTTATATGCCCGATTACTTCGGCCTGTACGAAGACCTCACCGTCCGCGAATACTTGCACTTTTTCGCCGCCGCGTACGATCTGCCCGAAGAGAACCGCGATCGCCTCGTCGATGACGTGCTGACGTTGACCGACCTGAGCCAGAAGATCGACACGCTGGTCGACCACCTCTCGCGGGGTATGAAGCAGCGGCTGGGTCTGGCTCGCGTGCTTTTGCACGATCCGGATCTCTTGCTGCTCGACGAGCCAGCCAGCGGTCTCGATCCGCGGGCTCGCATCGAAGTTCGCGAGATCCTCAAAGAACTTTCGGGCATGGGCAAGACGATTCTGATCTCCAGCCATATCCTGCACGAACTATCCCATCTGTGCACGCGGATCGGCATTTTGGAGGCGGGAAAACTCATGACCGAGGGATCGCTGCAGGAAATCTACGCCCGACTTGGCCTGATGCAGATCGTCCATGCGCAGGTTGTTTCCGCGCCCCCTGACTTGGCAACAAGCCTGGCGCGAATAAACGGCGTCGAGGCGGTTGACCTGCGGGCGGACCGGCTTTCGATCCGCATTCGGGCGGAGACGCTGCCGCCCGAGGATTTGCTCGATCAAATCCGCAGTCTCGGCGCGCGAGTCCGCATGTTCCAGCCCGAGGCCATGGAGTTGGAGACGGCCTTCCTCAAGCTCACCGAGGGAAAGACCGCGTGAAACTCGGGGGTGTTTGGCGCGGCTTGACCGCGCGTGGGCTGCCGATCCTCAGGAAGGATCTCACCGAGATGGCCGCCCAACGGCGGACCTATGTGATCCGCTTTGGTTACGCTTTCGTGTTATTCGTAACGGCCTGCACGCTGTTCTACGCGAACATCGGTGTTTCAGCCGGCGCCGGACAAACTTTGGGGCGCGGGGCGGCTCATTTCGCCAGCTTGATGGTCTTTCAGTTGGCCGCTCTCTATCTGATCGTTCCGCTGCTCACGGCGGGAGCCCTCACAACCGAGAAAGAGCGGGAGACGCTCTCGCTGCTTTTGCTCACGACGCTGACGCCGCGGCAAATCGTGATGCAGAAGTTTGCCAGCCGCATGACGCCCATTTTGTCGTTTGTCTTTCTGTCCTTTCCCTTGATGGCGATTACCTACACCTTCGGAGGCGTGACGATCGAAGAATTGGTGCTTGGAATCTTCCTACTGCTTTCGGCGTCCCTCGAGTTGGGCGCGTTCGCCATTATGTGTTCGGCCTACTTCCGAACGACGGTCGAAGCCTTGATCGCGACGTACGTCGGATGCCCGCTGATTACGGTGAGTTGTCCGGGGGCTTGCATGCTCGCCGGCATCACATTGGCCAGGGGAGGTGAAGTCAATTTAGTAAATGTTGCGCTCGTGTCGACGGGGATTAGCGCCTTCGTTGTTGCCGGCTGTCTGTCGATGGCGGAAAGCATCCTCGTGAGCCGCGCGTTTGTTCCCTATCGCAGCGCCCTGTTGCAGTTCTTCCGCTGGCTTGATCGCTGCTACGAGCAGATGAATGTCGTTACGGGTGGAATTGTCCTCGTTCGCGACAGGGATCTCTTGCCGAAGCGAGAGCCCGTTCGCTGGCGGGAGACGCAAAAGAAATCGCTGGGCACCGTTCGCTATTTGTTTCGCGTGCTGGTGCTGCTCGAGTGCCCGATCTTATTCGCCATCCAATGGATTCGCGGCAGCGGCTCGACGCTGACGGATGACAGCACGATGTCCGGCCTTTTGAGTGTGGTTTGGGTCGTGGCCGCACTCTTGATTGCCGTTTCTACGGCGAGCGCGATCTCTGAGGAGCGCTCCCGCCAGACGTTGGCCGTCCTGGCTGCCTCGCCCCTTTCGACCGGCCAAATTCTCAAGCAAAAACTCGGCGGGGTGCACCGGCTCATGTGGATTCTGCTCGTGCCCTTTGTCACTATTTTTGTGTTTGAACAGTGGTGGTACGGGCGGAGCAGCTACGACTATCTCATCCTGTCCGCATTGACCGTGGGCCTGTATCTGCCGACCCTGGAATGGCTGGGACTGTCGATCGGTCTGCGGATGCAGAAACAGTTGTCGGCGATCATCGTCACGCTGGTGATCGCAACGGTCTGGATCGGAGGGCTGGCCGTCCTGCCGGTGCTGTTGCCATACTTTCACAATGAGCCCGGGCTGTTCGATCGCATCGCCGCGTGCCTGAGCCCGGCGGACATGATTTGGGCCGTGCAGCAATCGGCTCCGCAACATCTGGGAGTGACCGACTTGCCGACTCCATGGCAATCGTCTCGGTTGGCAACAGTGGCTCATTTCGCCTTTTACGCGGGCTGCTACGGCTTGTTGCGTTGGAGCTGCGTCTGGAACGCCGACCGTCAACTGGGCCGCATCCACCAACCGGTCAAACCAGCGGAGATGCTGACCGCGTCGTAGTTTTTGCTTGAGCCTCGCGCTTTTTCACCGCCGATCAGTGCCGGTCCCGAGTTATGCTAAAGAAGACCCACGGGGCCAATTCGATGCCTAAAAACGCGCGACCCTTCCCGATGCCCGCCGCGGCCGAACGCCGAGAGCGTGGTCGCAGCTTGCGGTCGGTCCTCGGACGGGTCGACCAAGGCGAATGGCGGCCGGCCGACGACCGTCCCGATCCGCTGCTCATGCTCGACCGGATCAACAAGCAGCGGTTGCGGGAACTCGTTCCGATCAAGATGGGCCGCATGGCGGCCTCGCCGTTTGGGTTCCTACGAGGGTCCGCGGGTCTCATGGCCCAGGATTTGGCCGAATGGCCCACCACGGGCCTCGACGTGCAAATGTGCGGCGACGCCCATGTGGGGAATCTCGGCGCGTTTGCCGCGCCTGATGGACACCTTGTCTTCGATCTGAACGACTTCGACGAATCGATGCCCGGCCCGTGGGAATGGGACGTCAAACGGCTGGCGACGAGTGTCGTGCTGGCCGGACGAGTTGCCAAGGAGAGCGAATCGGGCTGCCGCGACGCGGTGCTCGCCTTTGTCGCTGAATATCGCGAGGCCGTCGCGCAATTCTCGAAAATGTGCATGTTCGATTTGGCGAAATACGAAATCCGCCGGCGCAGCCAACTGCCTCTCGTGCGCAAGGTGTTGGCGAAGGCCGAGCGGGTCACGCCGCAGCATCTTCTACAGAAATACACCGAAAGTTTGAATGGCCGCGCCGGCCGCCGTGGTCCGCGATTTTGCTTCCAGCCGCCGGTGCTGCGGCGCGTTTCGCACGAGATCGCGCGCGACGTCGTCGCTTCGTTGCGCGAGTATCGCGAGACGCTCGGGCCGGACCGCCAGCTCGTGTTCGATGCTTATCGTCCTTTGGAGGTCGCCTTCAAGGTGGCCGGGACCGGCAGCGTCGCGCTGCGGAATTACGTCGTTTTGTGCATGGGCAAGAAACCGAACGACGCGATCTTCCTGCAAGTGAAAGAGGCCCAGGACGCGTGTGCGGCTCCCTACCTCGCCAACGTCCAGGTGCCCGCCCATCAGGGCCGACGCGTGGCCGAAGGGCAGCACCGGCTGCAGACCGAATCCGATCCGCTGCTGGGTTGGACGACGATCGGTGATCGGCACTTTTTGGTGCGCCAGCTGGCCGACCACAAAGCCCGCGTCGACGCCGCGGCTCTCCACGGACCTACGTTAGCGGAATACGCGGCCCTCTGCGGCATGATCCTCGCCAAGGGGCACTCCCGCACGGGAGACGCCGTTGCGCTGGCTGCCTATTGCGGAGAGTCTGATCGCTTGGACCGCGCGATCACGAAGTTCGCCTTTGCCTACGCGGATCAAACGACCCGCGATCACGCCCTACTCGCCGCCGCGGT
Organism: uncultured Planctomycetaceae bacterium; assembly: GCA_964459965.1. GTDB lineage: Bacteria > Planctomycetota > Planctomycetia > Planctomycetales > Planctomycetaceae > DASPSM01. The sequence goes on from CAYWOV010000190.1 coordinate 5,336, forward strand.
CCGCAAGCGGCGCATCAAGGCCATGCTCGGCGTCTGAGTCGAACAGGCTGAGAGCGTGCACCGAATGCTCCGCGTAGTTCTCGGCGCACTCGCGTTCCAACCCGCGAACAATTCTTTTGCCGCGCAGCTCACCGAACCTCGACGTGATGACGGTCCACTGCCCTCGCTCTCCGGCCACGTCGTGAAAGATCACGACCCAATCTCGAACCGTGTCGAGTTCGTGGGCGCGGGCCGTGTTGGAGTACATCGCCTTGTACCGGTGACCGACCCGCTCTGTCTCCAAAATGGGCAGCCAGGCTTCTCGGTTCGGATTGAACCGACGCGGCGCGACCCGCAGCAACTCATCCGCTTTAGCCTTGCGGCGATATTCTTCGTCGACGCTTAATAGGTCGGCGACGAGTCGCAGCGTGTGCGCTTTGGTGTCCCGTCGCGACTCACTCGTGGCTCTCTGTGCCTTGACTGCTGTTCTCCGGCGGCGGAAGCGCCCGGCCAGCGTTTCGCGCACCGCCTGCAACCGTTTTTGGCCGATTCCTGGGACACGCGTCAGCCGGCCGTCGTAAGCTGCGGCCTGCAGATCCCCAAGCGTTTCGATTCCGAGGACTTCATGGATGGTTGCGGCGGTCTTCGGCCCGATGCCGGGCACGGTCGCCAGTTTCTCCTCCGGGCCGAACGTGCCGCGAAGCTGATGCAACAGCGGCGCGTGGCCGGTTTCGCAGAGGCGCTGGAGAGTGCGGGCGATCGACTTGCCGACTCCAGGCAGCCGCGTGAGAGCCTCCATCCCCTCCTCGGAAAGCATCTGCCACACGGGCCGTGTCAACCGGCGAATTGTCTCCGCTGCAGCCC
>CAYWOV010000191.1:0-6171 GCA_964459965.1 uncultured Planctomycetaceae bacterium
GCGAAATGAGTCCAGAGGCCATTTTTCGGCTAAAGTTTCGCGTTGCAGGGCCGTCAAACGCGCGATCGCTTTGCGGGCCGCGCTCAACTGCTGATCGAGCAGCGCGGGCCCAAAAGTGCGTCCCTCGGCGGTTCCCTGCACTTCGATGAATTCATCGGCGCCGGTCATCACGACGTTGAAGTCGACGTCGGCGCGGACGTCCTCGCCGTAGTCGAGATCGACAAGAACGGAACCATCAACGATGCCGACACTTATGGCCGCCACGCTGTTGACGATCACGGGACGATCGGAGGGGAGCCTGTTGCGGATCGAGTAGACCGCGTCGCACAGGGCGATGAATCCGCCAGTCACGCTGGCCGTGCGCGTGCCGCCGTCTGCTTCCAGCACGTCGCAATCGATGGTGATCGTGCGCGGTCCCAGAGCGGCCATGTCGACGGCAGCCCGCAAACTGCGTCCGACGAGCCGTTGAATTTCTTGGCTGCGACCGTCGATCTGGCCGCGCTCGCGTTTTTTTCGCGGCGATGTGCTGCCGGGCAGCATACTGTACTCGGCCGTGACCCAGCCGGTGGGATTTTCGTCCTTGGCCTTCCAGGGCGGGACGCCCTCGTCGATGCTGGCGGTGCACAAGACGGTCGTGCGGCCGGCTTGGAACAGTACGCTGCCGGGAGCGCCCGACGTGAAGGGGCGGCGAACGACGACCGGACGCAAATCCTCGGCAGATCGGCCGTCAGCCCGCATGATCGACTCCCAGCAGCCAAACCAAAAGACCCTTCGCGAGGTGCATCCGGTTTTCCGCCTGCTGGAACACGATGCTCTGCGGTCCGTCCATGACTTCGTCCGTCACTTCCAACCCGCGTTTGGCGGGCAGATCGTGCATGAACCGGGCCGATTTGGGAGCCTTCGACATTAGTTTCGCGTTGACCTGAAAGGGCGAGAAGACTTTTCGCCGCTCTTCGGCCTGCGCCTCCTGTCCCATGCTGGCCCAAACGTCGGTGTAGACAATGTCGGCATTCTTGACCGCGACCGCCGGGTCGGCGACCAGCGTGATATCGGCCTGGGGCACCCGGCTCCGGACCGTCGCCAGGAACGCCTCCGAAAGCTGATATCCGTTCGGCGAGCAAAACGTGACCGGCATTCCGGTATAAGCACAGGCCATCGCCAGCGAGGTTGCGACGTTGTTGCCGTCGCCGACGTAGACGAGCCGCAGACCTTGCAACCGTCCGAACGTTTCGCGGATCGTGAACAGGTCCGTGAGCGCCTGACAGGGGTGCAGGTCGTCCGACAGGCCGTTGACAACCGGACATTGCGACAGCCGGGCGAACTCCTCAATCAGCGATTGCGAAAAGGTCCGCATCACCAACACGTCGGAATACGAACTCAGCACGCGGGCGATATCGGGCAGCGACTCGCGGCCATTGAGTCCCGCGTCCTGTGTGCTGAGGAACACGCTGCCTCCGCCGAGTTGGATCGCCGCCGCCTCAAAACTGTTACGCGTCCGAAGCGACGGCTTTTCGAAGACCAGCGTCAGCACGCGACCCTGCAACAGGGCAGGGCGGTCGCCGCCTTTCATGCGTTTCTTGAGATTCGCCGAGATCGAAAGGACTTGTTCGGTGTCCGCAGGCGTAATGTCGAACAGGGTGGTCAAGTGTCGCCGCGGACGAGCGGGTTCTTTGGCAGGTCCGCGGGGAATTTTTCGCGCGGAGGCCGCGGCCGCGATCCGCGGTCGACTGTTCGATTGAAAATTCGCAGAACGGGACGGCCGATCAGTTCTCATCGGCCATCTCCCGCAACACTTCTGCCAAGACGTCGCAGCCGGCGTCGACCTGTTCTTCGTTGACGTTGATCGGCGGCAACAGCCGCACCACGGTTTCGTGCGTCGCATTGATCAACAGGCCCCGCCGCATGCATTTCTCGACGGCAGGCACAGCGGGAATTGTCAGGTCGATGCCGATCATCATTCCCTGAATGCGGAGCTCGCCGATAATCGGCAGCTCATTTTTCAGCGATTCGAGACGCTCGCGGAAGCGGTCGGACATCCGCCGGCAATTCTCCAACAGATTTTCCTCTTCGATCATGCGGACGGCCGCGCAACCGGCCGCCATCGCAAGCGGATTTCCGCCAAAAGTACTGGCGTGTGTTCCCGGTCGCAGGTTCTTGGCGATTTCCTCGCGGGCGATCATCGCCCCGCAGGCAACGCCGCCTGCCAGGCCCTTGGCAAGCGTCATCACATCGGGCTGAACGGGCGTTTGCTGATAGGCAAACCAGCTTCCCGTGCGACCCATGCCCGTTTGGACCTCGTCAAAGATGAGCAGAGCCTTGTGCTCGTCGGCGAGCCGTCGCAAACCAACGAGAAAATGATGATCGGCGACGTTGATACCCCCTTCGCCTTGAACCGGCTCAACGATAATTCCACACGTTTCGTCGTCGATCAAGCTGCGAACCGCCTCCAAGTCGTTGAGCGGGGCATAGCGGAACCCGGCAACCAGCGGGCCGAGCCCTTCGTGATATTTCGGCTGGGCCGTCGCGGTGAGCGCTCCCAACGTGCGGCCGTGAAAACTGTTTTCGAACGTGATGATCTTGTAGCGGTTTCCGCCGCCGGAGAGACGGGCGAGCTTGATCGCCGCTTCGACCGCCTCGGCGCCGCTGTTGCAGAAGAACGCCTGACCGAAGCTCCGCGTGCAGAGCAGCTCGGCGAATTCGCCCTGTGCTTCGGTGTACCACGTATTGGGGACGTGGATCAGCTCGGCGGCTTGCGCCTGAATCGCCCGCACGATGGCCGGCGGCGAATATCCCAGGATATTGCAGCCCCAGCCGGGGAAGAGGTCGAGATAGCGGTTGCCTTCCGCATCCCAGACGTACGAGCCTTCGCCCCGCACCAGGCAGACGGGGTAGCGTTTGTAATTGGGTATTACAAACCGCTCGAATGTCTCGATCACGTGGGCGCTGGTAGGGGCTTCAATACGGTTCACGCGTTCTTCCTCAACCATAAGGGGAACGAACAGTGGGCGACGTCAGGGAACGATTTCCGTTCCGACTCCCTTGTCCGAATAGAACTCCAGCAAAACGGTGTGCGGCATCGAGGCGTCGACAATATGAACTTTCCTGACTCCGGCCCGCAATGCGTCGAGTGCCGCCTCAACCTTGGGCACCATGCCCGCGTCAATGACCCCTTCGACAATCAAACCGCGGCAAAGGCTCGCGGGCAGATGCGAAATTAAAGTCGAAGGGTCCTTGCGATCGCGAAAAATCCCCGGAACGTCACTTAAGAAAACGAGTTTTTCCGCACCGAGAAACCGCGCCACGGCCGCCGCTGCCGTGTCGGCGTTGACGTTTAGTTTGCCTCCAGTTGCGTCCAGCGCGATCGAGGGAATCACCGGGATTGCACCGCCACGGACCGCGTCTTCGATGGCCGCGCAATTGACGTCGACCACTTCTCCCACACGTCCCAGATCGATGACCTCGCCGTGCGGGCCCTCGAGCGACAACTTGCGGCCAATCAGGCAGTTTCGACCTAAGTAGCTCAGTCCCACCGCGTCGGCTGCCTGTCGGCGGAGTTCACCCAAAAGTGAGCCGCAGATCTCAGCCAAGACGTTGGCCACGATTTCGAGCGTTCGCTCATCCGTATACCGCCGACCTTGCACAAAGCGAGGCTCAATGCCGGAAGCCGTCATGGCGTGCGAAATGGCTTTGCCCCCGCCATGCACGAGTACCGGTTTCATGCCGACCGACGCCAGAAAGATAACGTCGGTGAGAAAGCTGCGGACGGCTTCGGTCTCATCCAGCACGCTGCCGCCGAGCTTGATGACGACGTACCGCCCGTGAAACTGGCGAATCCAGCTCAGCGCCTCGACCAAAACCTCCGCTTTTCGTACCTCGTCCAACCGGGCTCTCCGCATCCAAACAGAGCGAAACCCCTGATTTTATAGGGACTTGCGGTTCTGTCAATCAGACGACGCCTGTCTCTCAGCCGCGTGTCGCGGCGGACTGTCGGTCAGCACCGGCGACGGGACATCCTGGTCAATTTCTTGAGGAGAAACGGGCCGTATTTTGCCGGCATGTAACAGCAGCACGACATCGGCGAGCCGGCTCGCCTCTCCACGGTTATGTGTGATGTGCAACGTCGTCACAGAGGCCAGGCGGCGGACGGAGGGCAGCAATCCATACATCTCCTCACGCGTGGCATCGTCCAATGCGCTCAGCGGCTCGTCCAGACACAGAATCTGCGGCCGGGCGGACAATGCGCGACCGAGTGCGACTCGCTGCCGTTCGCCGCCGCTCAGGCCAACCGGCTTGCGGGCGAGCAAATGCTTGATATCCAGCAATTCCGCCAGCTCGGCCACTCGGCCCTCGATGTCTTTTCGGGCCCATCCTCGCACGGTGAGCGCGAACCCGAGCTGATCGCGGACCGTCATTGTGCCGAACAGGGCGCCTTCCTGTGGCACAAAACCGATGCCCCTCTCGCCGGGTTTTAGTCCTGTGACATCCCGTTCCATCAGCCAGATTCGACCACCCGCGATTTGGCGCAAGCCGCAAATCGATTCCAGCAGCGTCGTTTTGCCAACGCCGGTCCGGCCCATCAACACGCCGTATTGTCCCGTCGCGACTTCAAACGAAATTGAGTCGAGCAGGAAGGTGCCCACTTGCACACGGACGTCTTCGACTCGGATCAAGAACGGGGCGTCCAGGTAGGAATATAGGAAGCGAAACAAGCGTCGGAACTCTTGGCCTAATTCAAGTTATCCGAACGAGTTAGGAAACGCCATTTGCAAACTGGCCAAGGACGCCGGCGACTCAGCCCTCCCATAAAGTGCGGCCAGGCTGCCCCGCCTGCCAGACCGCGCCAACCCGCAGGGGCCACAAAGCAGGCACGTCGGAACCCGGCGTTGGAATCGATTCACTTTGGAGCACCTGTCCGCTTCAGTCCTCCGCTCAACCGCTCCGATACGAAGAAGCAGCAGAATCGGCATGACCGGCCGGTTTGTGCTGCGAGCACTGGCGGACGAAATCCAGATGCAAAGTGCGGCAGCCGGCGACCGGGCACACGACCGAAGGAACAACAATGAGCGCGGGCAACCTTGAGCACCTCGAACAAGAAGTTGGGCGGCTGCGGACGGAGAACGACGACCTCCGCCGCCAGTTGGTGCAGATGCAGAAAATGAGTGCCGTGGGATCACTGGCCTCCTCGATCACGCACGAATTCAACAACGTGCTCACTACGATCATCAACTACGCCAAGATGGGCCTGCGGCACAAAGACGTCGGCACCCGCGAAAAAGCGTTCGATAAGATTTTGTCGGCCGGGCATCGGGCATCGAAGATCACAACAGGCATGCTTTCCTACGCCCGCACGCAAGGCGAGCGCCGTGAACTCTCAGATCTTGTGGCCGTCGTTGAAGACGTGCTCGTGTTGGTCGAAAAAGACCTGCAGATGCACCGCGTGCGGTTGCAAACCGATTTCGTCGGCCGGCCGTTTGCGATGGTGAACGCCAATCAGATCCAGCAAGTCGTGCTCAATCTGATCGTCAACGCGCGGCAGGCAATGGAGAACGGCGGCACATTGTACTTGTCGGTCCGCCCCAACGAAGAAACCAGCATGGCGGAGATCTCCCTCCGCGATACGGGCTGCGGCATCCCGGCCGACAAGCTCCGCGAAATCTTCGAGCCGTTCTACACCACGAAACAGGCCGATCAGCAGGGCCAAGGCGGTACTGGTCTGGGGCTGGCGCTCTGCCGCGAGATCATCGAGGCCCACAAAGGACGAATTCGCGTCGAAAGCGCGGTGGGGAAGGGGACCACCTTCACCCTCAAGCTCGCCCTGGCACATGCCCCGGCGACAGCCGGTGCTCCTTCCGTAGCGGCACTGCCGGTCGTTAAAGCGAGCTGAACGCGAGGCGATTGCTCTATCAGAAGAGCCAGTACCAGAGAGGCGACGACAAGAGAATCAAGGCCACAATCACCACGAAAACGCGTTTCCCGCGGCCTTGGGTGAACTCCGGCGTGCCGATCCAATCGCCGCAGTGTGGGCACTTCTCGATATCGTCGTAGACGCTAGCGCCGCACTTCGGACATTCGGCCAGCGTCTCATCGATCTCGTCGTCGTCCGGTTCGTTCATCGCGATTAGCCGAAGAGCCGATTCAAACGCGCCTGATGATACGCGAGGCGCTCCTTGG
>CAYWOV010000192.1:0-6167 GCA_964459965.1 uncultured Planctomycetaceae bacterium
TTCGTCTCCGTGCTTTGCGCTCCATCGACATCCGAGATTCACATGTTTCGGCTCGAGGATGCGCGACTCTCGGGGCCGCGCTACCAAACCTGCGGATATCTTGGTCCGAGCCGAATGACAATTTGGCCCGCGCTGTTTTAGAGACTGGCGGCCGCGTTTGTGTGCGCCTTGACGAAGACGGAACCGAGCGCCCCGTCAAAGCGATCGGTGAGCTACCCACTGAGTCCTTTCATGTCACTCGGGCCCGCCTGGCCGGCTCTCGGCACACGCTCAACGACCTGTTGGCAGCGATTACGAATCCGAGGCTTGAGGCGCTGGTCGCCCTCGACCTGTCTGGCACGACGTTCGACGACACTGATCTTGAGCGGCTCAAGCCGCTGGCCGCGTTGCAACAGCTGAACCTCGCGCACACACGTATCACCGACGCTGGCTTGGAATCTCTGAAGGGTTTGACCGGTCTCCGGCAACTGGTTCTGGATGGCGACGCCATTCGCGGACCCGGTCTCGTTCATTTACAGGATCTCAACGAACTCGCCGAGCTCCGGCTTGGCTCGACTGTGCTCACGGAGCTCTTTCTTGCGGAACTCGCCGAGTTAAAGAAGCTGGAACGATTGTCTCTCGCCAAGAGTCATGTCTCCGATGAAGGAGCCAAGTACCTGGCCCTGCTGACTCGCCTCAAAATGCTCGACCTGAGCGACACTCAAATTACGGACGCCCGCGCGGCAAAGCTCAAGGCCGCGCTGCCCCAATGTCGGATCATCACGACCACTGCCGCGCGACACCTTGCAGCGCCCTAAGCTGCCGGCAGACGTCCGTGGGAGATTGCTGCCGTGAAGGGCGCTGCACTGAGGCCACCGCGGCCGACTGGGAGGCGTGGGAAGATTGTTGGGCCGGACAATGGCCGTGGACGATTCTGCCATCTGAAGCGACCCACCGCCGGCTCTCGACGCCGGTCGAGCCGCCTTGCCGAGCATTGGAATTGTGCCTTGGTGTAAACCCTCGGTAGTGGAATGCCTAATTCCGCTCGAGAGCTCCGTGCGATAACCTCACCTTTTGCCCTTTCACATGACGCCCTGGTGCTTGTTGCTTGGCCCGCGACTCCGCAGGGGCGGCATTGTGCCGCCACTTGCGTGGCGCCGACCGGGTTTTAACTTACGGCCGTCGCGACACGTTGTTCGTGGATGCAAAAGTAGGTTCGGCCCCGACGTGAACGGAGTGAAAATGATCTACCCGCCGGATCGTCTCCAACAGCTGTTTGATCTCGATCCGCCACCGCGCATTCGGCACTGGCTCGCCGGGCATAGACGTCACGTCGAAGAATTGCAATTAGATCTGAAGGAGCGGCCGATCGGCTCCAAAATGGCAATCGATATCGTGCTCACTCCCACAATTGCCGGAGAGCCATACCAAAAAAGCGATGGACGCGGCGGATCCTCTGTCGAGACGTACGAAGCGTCTTTCATTGTCGGCGAAGACGTATCGTCATTTCCTGGACAGTGAAGTCGTCCATTGATATCCCGGCTCGTGTGCTCCGACATGATCCTGGCGACAAAATGGGGCCCCCATTGGCTCGTTGGCCCCGGGGCCACCAAGTCTGCCGTGTCGGCTGCGACGCGCACGGCGGCCTCGAATTGCTCGACTACGCGCCTCGTCGAGCAATGATCCCGACCGCCTCGTATTTCCTGGGTGATGTTCAGCCGGGTCAAATGGAAAACGCCCCGATGCGAAAAATGCTTCGCACCAGGGCGCTCGTGAAGAAACTCGATTTGAACACGCCCCACTGCAAAATCGGGTAAGATTTTTACACCGGGTCGCTCGTGAAGAGGTTTCGACCTGATGCTACCGCTGACGGCTGCCGGACGACTTTGGGGAGTCTGCCTATTTCGACGAATCGCCGGTCGGCGGCTCCTGGGCGTTGATCTGTTCAAGTTGATCTGTTCGACCAGTGCATCGGCCGCAGCGCGAAGCAAGGCGACGAAATGCTTATTCATCTTAAGCCAGCGGCATTTGATGCGCGGAGTCGCTATGAGGCTCGTCGCCCGGACGGCCGGAAGCCGACTGCCGAACGCGAGTGTCTCGTAAACTCATGCCTTGGACAGCCTGAACCGCGCTTTGTCCGGTCCGAAACGCCCACGTAGTCGGAAGCAGACCTTCCGAGTTCCAGAAACCTGTCGAATCTGGAAAGGTCTTATTGCGACGCGGTGATTCGTGCGAGCAGCAGATTCCAGTTCCAGAACCAGCTCGTAATGAAAGAACGCAACTCGTTGTCTCACAGATCTGAATGGGATATTCTGGGACATCAGAGGCGTTACCCGCGTGGAATCAGAATCCACCGGGGAATATCTGGTTGGAGTTCCTTGATTGCTGTGCAATTCGATCGCGCAGGTTGCTGCCAATGCTCCGTAAGGATTCGACCGTTACCCTTGTGGCTCGGCTAGACGAGTTGCACAAGTTGGTGGAATCCCGGGCCTTCGACGTCTTGCTGGCCCGCGACCCCGAACTTCGCACGCGGCTCGAAGAGGATCCCAAGCTTTGCGACGAGCTGGCCGATCATTTCCGTTCTTTGCGCGCAGTGGAAAAGCTGCTCGGCGCCGGGGATCAAACCGTATCCCCCGAGGTGAACGGATACGAGATTCAAGGCATCATCGGGCGGGGCGCGATGGGAGTCGTCTATAAGGGCCGCCAACTCTCCGTTCGCAGGACCGTTGCGCTGAAAATTCTGTCGATCGCACGACTCGGCAATCCCACATCAGTCGCGCGCTTTCGCCGCGAAGCCGACATGGCCGCCCGGTTAAGCCATCCGCACATCGTGCAAATCTACGATGCGGGCTCGCTCGATGGTGTGCCCTACATTGTTCAGGAGCTTATCGAAGGGACGACGTTGGCCCGCATGCTCGACGGCAAGCCGTTGGGCGCGAAACAGGTGGCCCAATTGGTTCGCACATTGGCAAAGGCGATCGAGTACGCTCATCAACAGGGCGTTGTTCACCGCGACCTCAAACCGTCAAACGTGCTGATTGATGGCGCGGGCACAGCAAAGATTGCTGACTTTGGGCTGGCAAAACTTCTAGCCGGGGGCGAACTCGTGACGATGATGGGCGAAGTCGCCGGCACGCCGTCGTACATGGCCCCGGAGCAAGCGGCCGGCAAGATCGAAATCGGTCCGGAAGCCGATGTCTATGCCCTGGGGGTCATTCTGTACGAATCCCTGACAGGACGCGTGCCGATTGAGGGGCAGACCGATATCGACACTCTTCAACGGGTCTTGGTCGACGACCCGCCGCTCCCCCGTCTTCTCCGGCCATCAGTCCCCCAGGATTTGCAAACGATTTGTCTGAAATGTCTCGAAAAGAATCCCAGGGATCGGTATCGGACGTCGCAAGAACTGGCTGACGACCTGGGTCGGTATTTGGGGCACTGGCCGATCTCCGCTCGGCCCGCGAGTCGCGTCAGACGGTTGGTAAAATGGATCCGACGACGGCCGACGACGGCCGCCCTTTCGGCCGCCATAACCGTTTCGTTGATCGTCGCCGCCGCCGGAGGCTGGTGGCACGTGGTGAAGTTACGGGAGGCTCTCGACGAATCCCACGCGCTCCACAAGGAAACTGACGCGCAACGGCTGGCGGCGGATGCTGCACGCGAGCAAGCGGAAATTGCGCGTGAGCAGGCCGAAATGCACGCCGCGCGTCTCCGTCGCCAGCTCTTGCCCTCGACGATCCGCTTAGCGCACAAAGCTGCTCAGATCGGCGACGTGGGCCGCGCGCTGACCTTGCTCGACGAAAGTCGACAGGACAATGGCCAGTCGGCGCGCGGAAATTTCGCGTGGCGTTACGTCTGGGGTCTGTGCCATGAAGCGGAATGGACTCTCAATGGACACCAGGGGGAGGTCTACTTTGCGACGTTCTCTCCGGACGGAAAAACGGTGGCCGTTGCTGGGGAAGACGGCTCGGTGAAGCTGTGGAATCCTGAAACGGGTCACGAAAGGGCGGCGTTGCGCCGCCACACCAGTTGCGTTAACGAATTGGCCTACACGCCGGATGGACGACGGCTGTTGACGGTGAGCTGCGACAAGACGGTTCGGATCTGGGACGTCGCGTCCTGCACCGAACAAGGCATCGTTTCGACCGAGTCTGGCCCCGTCCTCGCACTGGCCCTTTCACCAGACGGAACCCAGTTTGCAACGGCGGGAGAGCCGGCCACGATCCGAATCTGGGATTTGAAAACGCTCAACGAGGTTGCCGCGACCAAAATCAAGAACGCAAATCGAATCGATTTGATCCGGTACTGCAAGGATGGCCGTTTGCTCAACAACGGCAGTGATTCGTTGAGCCTTTCGACGCTCAAGAATGGACGTTTTGAGAGCAATTCGCTGAAAACGACCGACGATGTCGACGGCGTTCGCGCGATGGATTTTTCGCCGGATGGTCGACTTCTCGCCTGTTCCGAGTTTCACGGGGGGACGGTTCGCGTCGTGTTGGTCGACGTGGAGCACGCGAAAAAACCCGACATGCTGATGGATTTCAAAACAACGATCGTCCGCGCCCTGGCGTTCTCACACGATGGCAAGACCTTGGCCATCGGCAGCGACGACCGATTGATTCAAATTTGGGATGTTCCATCTCGCAGACTGATAACCACGCTGGTTGGTCACGATGAACGGGTCAATTCGCTGGCTTTTTCGCCGGATGATGGGAGGCTGGTGAGTAGCAGTCACGACGGCACTGCCAGAATCTGGAATCTTCGCTGCGCGCGCAACCAGCGGTCCATGCAGGCCCCGCCGGGAATTGGATCGCTGGCCTTCACCGCGGATCGACGGTCGCTCGTCTCGATGCACGATCATACGGTCGTCGTTTGGGATGCCAGGAACTGGCAAGAGCGGACGCGGATTGAGGGCTGCAAGGTTGTCTCCGTTGGAGTATCGAGTGGAACCGAGAGGACTCATGACAAAAGTTCTCTTTTTGCAATCGCAAAGCAGAAGGACATTGAAATCTGGGACGCGGCAGAATCGCGTCGTATTTGGAGCTTCCAACCAAGCAATCATCTCGTCGATGAGATGGCGATGGCGAGCCAGGCGCGGTATTTGGCGACAGAGGATCTACCAGGAGAGATCGCCATCTGGGCTCTTGACAATGCTGCACACGAGCAACAAGTTCGACAAATGACAGCTGCGTCGCTCAATCGTGAGTACGCGCAGCATCTTGTGTGCCGGTTTGCGGCCACGACGCCCCATGCCGATTTTGAAATGCGGCTCTCCCCGGATGGTTTCCGAGCCGCTTTTGTGCAAAAGCCGGGCAATGCGATCAACCTGCTCGATTTTTCGAAGTGGACACAAGGCGCGATGGGAACAGCCAGACGCCAAGGGCCGAAAATTGAGCCTCCGATCCAAGAGGGTTCCAAACTGCTATTGGGGCATCGCGACTGGGTGCAAGACGTCGCGTTTTCCCCCGATGGCAAGTTATTGGCCAGTGCGAGCCGGGACAGCACAGTTCGGATCTGGGACGCTGTCTCAGGAAAGGAACAGGCGACGCTGGTCGGGCATTCCGCGGGCACGTTTGGGGTAGCGTTTTCTCCTGATGGTCGCACCCTGGCTTCTGGAGGCGCCGACCGTAAAGTCCGGCTCTGGGACATCGAAACCGCACAGGAACTAATGGCGTTGGAAGGGTGTCAAGGGGAAGTCCGCAGTGTCGCCTTTTCAGCGGACGGCCGAACCTTGGCGGCACTCTCCGGCCAATCGGGCGAGCCGAGCGAAATTATGATCTGGTTCGCTCTGGATCGCCGCCCGGCTGAGTCTCCCCCGGCGGTGGTGGAATAGCTGGTCATCTCCTCAGGTTCCGCCGCGGCGGCCGTCAACGGGTCCATTACCTCGGCCGCGATCCGCGCCACGTGGCTGAGATCGAACACGAATTGAAAGCCCTCCAAGCGGAACGGATCACCCAACTTGAGCTGGCGCAGCTGACAAAGAGGGCCAGACGGGAGCTCCACCCTGCGAAAGAGCGGCTCGACCCGCCGCCGAGGCAAGAGGGTTTCAAATTTCACGGTTATGCCATTCGCCGACGGAAAACCAACAAAACCCGCGCCGCAGAGCACGCCGATTCCGGCGCGGTCGAAGTCAAACGGCCGCTTAAACTCATGCACCAGGGGAGAGTCTTCGATGATGAAAAAACCAC
>CAYWOV010000193.1:0-6154 GCA_964459965.1 uncultured Planctomycetaceae bacterium
AAACCGCAGCGGTTCAAACGGCATGGGCGGAGCCTCCCTTCTCCCGGCCAGCGCAAAGGTGCGGAAGTGTAGCCATCGGGGGGTTTTGGGAGAAGAGCGGTTCCGATTCGGACCGGATTGGACCGCCCGGCGTTCGCGCCGCCATAATAAAGGAGATGCAACAATCGAAGACCGCCGTCAGCCGACCGCTCGTCGGCTTCCTGTCCATCGGCCTTTTTGGCGTCGCATTCGTGCTATCGCTGTGGCCAAATTTGCTTTCGGGTGCGGCCGGAGCCACGGTGGGTGGCGCGGCCGCGCGTGTGGGCGTTGTAATGGCGGCGCTATGGCTGGCGCTTCCCTCGCGCAATCGGCCAGCCGCGTGGGCCAAAGTCAATATTACGTCGGCACTCCCGCTGGTTTTAGTGGCGATGGCCCTTTTCCGAATACCCTTCCGCATCCTGATTCCGCTTGCCGTATTCGTGCTGCTGGTCGGTATCGTGCTGCGGCCGAAACCGCTGCAACGGCCCGAACGCCGCGTCAGCGAGTAACCTCGCAGCATGCCTTCCCGTCAGAGACGCTGTTCAGATCGGTGGCGCGCGAACGATTTGGATCGCGCGTAAACTTTTCCAGCGCCGTCCTTGCGGCTGGGGTAGCGGGGTCGAGTTGGCGAAATTTTGCCGTTCTGCCGGCAATTGACGGCCAGCCACCGGAAGTGCCGGCCCTGCAATCACTAATCGACATCGTCTTTCGCCGCGGCGGCAGACTTTGCGCGGCCCGAGCGCTTTTCCCGATCGTTGGAATGCGCCTTGCGTCTCAGTCGTCGGCCACGAAACCGCTCTGCGCGGCTACCTTGCGTCTCCGCGCGACCTAGAATGGCTGGCTGTCTTCGTGAAACCACTCGGGCCTAAGCAAGCCGTTTCTCGATTCGGGGAGACGCAGATGCCACAAGCGTTCGTCCGCGCGGCGCTGGCCGCCGCGGTTTTTGTCGCGCTAACAGGAGCGACTCCGTCGCCAACCCCAACGCCAGCTGCAACGCCGTCACGCGACGACGAAGCGGTGCGCCGATCGACCGCGGTAACGCTCAATTACTGCCGCGCGTCGTTTTACCGCATCCAGAAGACTCCATCGGTACGCGTGCTGATCGAGGAGCAAGAGAAGATCCTGAACAACCTCGATCTCAATAGCATTGCCGATCAGGATGTTGTGAAGCTCTACACGGGCGTCCTCGTTGAGATCAGCGAAGTTCGCATGTCTGACCGCGAACGGCACGTGCTCAACGAGAAATACCGCACGTCGCTCGGAACCGTGTTGACGGGCGACGCTTTTGACTTCGGCACGCAGTTGGCCTCCGCCCAGTATTTGGCGGCGATTCGCACCGGAGCGCGGAGCTGGTGGGACTACCGCAACACGGCGACGGTGCTCGACGCCGACGTGTTCCACGCCGATCAGAAGCGATTGATGACCTTCACCGAGAAATCGGGCCAATTTCTGGACACGTGCTGGAAGCTGGCCCGCGATCGCAAAATCCCCGATCGCTGGCTCGTGCGAAACCAGGACTTGAGCCGGCTCGACGCCGCCATGCAGGAGCGCGACGCGCAGGTGCGGCTGCGCGTGCTCAAGCGAATGCAGGAATTCATGGCGTGCTACCCTCCGTACTGGTACTACCTGGCGCGAACGCAACAGGCGTTAGGACACCTGACGACGGCGGCCGCGACGTATGAGAAGCTCGTTTGTCTCGGGCAAGGCCATTTCCGTAAGGACGACATGCTGGCAGCCGGACTGGCCAATCGGGCCGTGATCCAGGATTACCTCCATGAACCGTGTGCCGCGGCGACGGCCCTCAAGGCGCTCGGCTATTCGACGGACGTTTGGGAGGCCAACCTGATGTGCGCGCAGGTGCTCGGTCGTAGCGGCCGCACGGCGGAGGCCGAAGATGCCGTGCTGCGAAACCTCGACGTCGACCTGGAGCGTGTGCAGAGCACGGCCGCACTCGTTTCGCTCTACGCGCGACAGGGAAAGGTCGCGAAGCTGCGTTCGCGGCTGACGAACCCGGCGCTTGTCCGCTCGGTGCCGATGCCCATGCTGATTCGCGCCGCCGCCGTTTTGGGTCCGCAGAGAATCCCGGAATCGGTCGTCGCACATTGGGCGTCGTCGCTGACGGCCCATTATGAGCTGAACTACGGTCCCGACGATTTCGTGCTCGAGACGACGCCGCTTTGGAATTTACAAACCTCCGAGATGTCGCTGATCGTGGGCGATGAGTCGTTCCGCCAATCGACGATCGCCCTCACGGGGGGCCAATCGGAAGTCCGCTTTGCCCGGATTTGCGAGGTGGGACATCCGTTGTATGCGACATCGAATCCGCCGGCGGCGACGTTGATTGTCAAATATCCGGACGCTCCTCTATTGCGCCTGCGGCTGGAAGCGCGGCCCGAAGCGGGCGGTTCGGCTTCCGCGCTGGCAAGCTTGCCGATGGTCGACTTTCTAACCTCCGCATCGGTGAAGGGGCGGCACCAAAAGCTGTCGTTGGTTTCGATTCAGATCGGTGAGACGGACTTCCCCCTGTCTGGCCGCTCGGGCGGCGGTTTCACTCCGCCAAGCGAGGACGCGGACGAAGCCAGTACCTCGCCGATTGACGTCGGTTCGCCACCCGAGGTTAAGCCGGCGATCCCAGGGACGCCTCCGACGGAGCCAGCGCCGCGGCCAACGACTCAGCCCTCCGCCGCCCTGGAACCACCAATCCCCCGTCTTTCACCCCCCAAATTGCCGATTGTCCAGCCTATGGAGGGACCGAAACTCTTTCCGTAGGGGTTAGCCTCGGCGAGCGTACGCGGCGTACAATGGCGGCTAGTGCTTGCTCGCTGAGGAAATTCATGTCGGAACCTGCCCACAAACGTCTTCTCACTGATTTAGGACGCGGCGAACTAGCCGAATGGTGCGGCCTGCGCGGCGAGGCCCCGTTCCGCGCCGATCAGATTCGCCGATGGATCTTCGGCAAACGCGTCGCTGATTTCGAAGAGATGCACGATCTGTCCAAGCCGTTGCGAGCCGCCTTGGCGGAGGACTTTCGGCTCTTCGCGTCAGAAATTGTGCGGCACCAGATCGCCAGCGATCGCACGGAAAAACTTTTGTTGCGGCTGGAGGACGGCAGCCATATCGAATGCGTGCTCATGCGCGAGCCCGACCGCCGAACCGTCTGCCTGAGCACGCAGGTCGGTTGCGCGATGGGATGCGTGTTTTGTGCGAGCGGCTTGCTCGGCTTGAAACGCAACTTGTCCGTCGGCGAAATTCTCGAGCAGGTATTGCGGCTGGATCGGCTGTTGGGCGCCGATGAACGCATTACAAATGTCGTGGTGATGGGAATCGGCGAGCCGCTGGCCAACATCAAGTCCCTGCTGCCCGCGATGGAAACGCTCAACGAAAAAGGCGGTCTCGGCCTCGGCGCCCGCCGCATCACGATTTCCTCGGTCGGCCTGCCGGAGAAGATTCGCGAGCTGGCCCGCTATGGGAAGCCGTTCAATCTGGCCGTGTCGCTGCATGCTCCGAACGACGAATTGCGAAATCGCCTGGTGCCGGTCAACGAACGGATCGGAATTGCGGCGATCCTCGAAGCGACCGATGACTATTTTCGCGACACGGGCCGCCGCGTCACGTTTGAATATGTCCTACTGGGTGGCCTCAACGACGGCGTAGAACACGCAAGGGAATTGGCAAACTTGCTCGCCGGTCGCGGGGCTCATGTCAATCTGATCCCAATGAACGCGATCAGCGAGCTTCCGTACGCCGATCCCTCACACGCACGGACGGCTGCCTTCGTCGACATCCTCACGGAGGCCGGTATTGCCGCCACGGTCCGCAAGCGCAAGGGGGCCGATATCGACGCGGCCTGCGGGCAACTGCGACTGGCTGAAGAACAGGGGTCTACGTCTTCGCAAACGACGCACGAATTGAGCGATGCCGTAGTGCCCAATCGTTAAAGCGATCTGATCGCGTCTGCGATGGCGTGCAGCGTCGGAACTGTCGCGTCGGGTTCCGGTCCCACGGGCACTGCAGAAAAGAGGGCGACCCGATCGCACGAATCGAGAAATGCCTGCGCGATGGGATCGTCGGGATTCCAGCCTCTGCTGCGGCAATTGGCCCACTGAATCAGAATTGCCCGCATCGAGGCGATTTTGGCCGGCGCGATGTCGTTGTCGCGCCGGTCGCCGATCATGACGGTCCGCGAAGGATCGCAACCCGATTTGGAAATAGCCCACTGATACAGTCGCGGATCGGGCTTGTGCAGGTCCAATTCGTCACTCAGGGCGACGACGTCGAAATAATCGAGCAGCCCGCGCTGCTCGAGGCTCGTGCGGCATTCGTGCGGCTGGTTGGCAATGATCCCCAGGCGCCAGTGCGTTCGCAGCTTCTGAAGAACCTCGACCACCCCGTCGTTGAGCAGGTTATGCCGATCGTAAGTCTCGACGAGGAAGGCACGGAGCGGCTGAAGAATCATCCGCGCTTCAGTCTGCGGAAGATGTTTCCGAACGATCTTGCTGAGAATGAAATCGGCTCCGGTCAGGGCCCACACCTCACGCTCGGCGAGCATTTCAGCGAACGAATAATCCGGATGGTGCTCGCGAATCGCCTCGTAGACGAATCGATAGCCCTCAAAATTCTGCGGGTCGTCGTTGAAGAGGACGTTGCCGACGTCGAGGAACACCCAGTCGATCATGCGAGCCTGACGCGCTCGATGCGGTTATCGATCATCCACCGCAGCCAAGCCTCTTGAGCTTCCGTGATTTCCAGTTCCGAGGTGCTGGCGCTGTCGAGCGGGGAGACGACGCGGATTGTGCCGCCGTCGTAGATGTCGCGGGAGTCTTCGAGCCTCACCCACCACTCGCCTTCGGCGAGACTGGCGGGCGCCCCGTGCTCGCCGGGAGATGTCACGAAGTACGTGATATCATGCCGGAACCGATCGGGCATCTCGAAGGGGGCCAAATCGGGCCGTTCGACGGCGTAAACGCGGACAGCCATGAGTGGACCGTACAACTGATTCAGTGGCGATGCAAGCTGCGAGGACTTGGCGCAGCCAGGCTGCTCAATACGCAATGAAATTCTTGTTGTCGATTTGATCGAGGAAAGTCGCTTGATGCGCACAAGTAAAGCCTTGAGTCGCGGGTTTTCCGCTTTGACGGTCTTGTCGCTCGCAATTCTCGTCGGATCAGCCGCCCAGTCCGCAACGCCTGGAAGCAGTCCGCGTCCGCGTAACGGCCGGCTGCTCTTCACCTCGCAGGGCAAGACCGCGATCGTCGATGCCGACGGGATGGGGCTGCAGTACTTCGATTTTAAAGTTCCCGGGCAAGCGATGTGGCAGCCGGGGCCGATTTTCGCGGACGGTCGGCGCCTTATCCTGTTGAGCATGGAACCGCGGCGCGACGGTCCGGGGCGGCCCTTTTCACAATATTACTCGCAGACACCCACGCACATTTGGGTGCACGACCTCGAGAGCGGCTCGCTCAGCGAACTATGCAAAAAGGATCGGCTGGCTCCGTTCGAGACGCCTGCAGTTTTGGTTGGACAGCATCGCATCCTGGTGCAAGTCGTACGCAACATGGTTGGCCAGATTTACAGCATGCGGCTCGACGGAAGCGACGCGCGGGAATTCACCCGCGCGGCCGAGGGTATGCCTTACGGACTGAGCCTCAGCCCCGATGGACAACGAGTGGCCTTCCACCTCGCCAGCGGAGAGGGATATCAGGTCTGGACCAGCGACCTCGAGGGGAAAAACCGTGTCCGAGTCGCGGCAAAGCCCGCGCATCTCTACTTCGGCACGAGCTGGTCACCGGATGGAAAGTGGATCCTTTACGTCGACTGTCCCAATCAGAAATATCCGGACCATGAATGGGCCGATGTGTGCGTCGGCCGGGCCGACGGCTCCGAGCACCGCGTGCTGACCAAAGGCGAGCCTATGTGGTTCGCGGCAACTTACGGTGACCCGAAGACGCGCGGCAGCGGATCCAATCTGCCCGCCTGGACGCGCGACGGCTACATCCTCTTTCCGCGCCGCTTGCCAAATTCGAGGACCGCCTGGGAGTTTCAGCCGCAGCGGCCCGACGTCGACCATTTCAACCGCGACTACAAACCGCAGCTCGCCCGCGGCGGGACCGAAATCTGCCGCCTGAATCCGGCCAAC
>CAYWOV010000194.1:0-6138 GCA_964459965.1 uncultured Planctomycetaceae bacterium
CGGGGTTGGCTGGCTTTTCGGAAAATTTCAGCACACGGCTCGAATCGTCGACCTGCATCACGCCGAACTGGGAGCCTTCTTTCAACTCGACCGGAATACAACCGATGGTGCAATCGGCCTTGTGGTCAATGTGGTCGTTTAGGACGTCCGAATAGTCCATCTTGTAGATGTGGTCGCCGGCCAGAATCAGCACATAATCGGGACGCGTCTTCTCGATCGAGTAGATATTCTGGTAAACGGCGTCGGCCGTCCCCTGGTACCAATGCTCGTCGATCCGCTGCTGCGGCGGCAAAACATCGATAAACTCGTCCAGTTCGCGGCAGAGAAATCGCCAGCCCAGGTTGAGGTGCCGGTCGAGACTGGCGGCTTTGTACTGCGTCAGTACCAGCATGCGGCGCAGGCCGCTATTGATGCAGTTGGACAGGGCGAAGTCGATGATGCGGTAAATGCCCCCGAAAGGAACCGCCGGCTTGGCACGGTCTCGCGTGAGCGGTTCGAGGCGCGCTCCCTTTCCGCCCGCCAGGACCAAGGCCACCACTCGCTTCATCCACTCCCTCCAACGAAACCGTCAGTGAACCCGAAAGATCCGGGGGCCGGTGCTAATATACACGAATGGTTCGTGAAGCGGCACCGAGCGTCCGCGTCGTCGCGTGGCCGGCTTTAGGAGCACGGCATTTTCAGAAGATCAGAGCGGCAACTGGCGTGCCGCAAAGTCGTACGCTCTGCCCCGACCGACACATTCACTCGAAATGTTTCCCATGAGCGGCAACCCGGAAGTCATCACGCTCGACATGATGCGGCAGTTCTTTTATTCGGCCGTCGTCTGCGATGTGCTCGATTCGCTCGGCTTCACGCGGCAATCACCGCAGATTCCGCTTAAACCCCTCTCGATCGATTCAGTCCTGGTGGGGCGGGCAAAGACGACACTGTGGACCGACATGACCGAGGCCGATCCCTCGCCCTACGAAAAGGAACTGATCGCCGTTGATGACTGCAAGCCGGATGACGTGCTGATTGCGGCGGCCGGAGGATCGACCCGATCCGGCATCTGGGGTGAACTGTTATCGACAGCGGCGTTCAATCGCGGTTGTGTTGGGGCAATCGTGGACGGGGCCGTGCGTGACATCGCAAAAATGCGGGAGATGCAGTTTCCCGTCTTTGCATTGGCGACATCCCCCTACGACAGCAAAGACCGCCAACGGGTGACCGAGATCGATATTCCCGTCGAGATCGACGAAGTTCTCTTTCACCCCGGCGAGCTGGTCATCGCCGATATCGATGGGATCGTCGTCGTGCCACGCGCCGCGGAACGTGAGGCCGTTCGCCTCGCCTGGCAGAAAGTTCATGCGGAAAACGAAGTGCGCTCGGCCATCAAGAACGGCATGAAGGCAACGGAGGCGTATCACCGCTTCCGCGTACTTTGACGATTTGTTAGCAAAGCAGCTGAAATAGCCAAAGTTTTCCGGTTACGCCGCCGATACTGGATAAAGCGAATCTCAATTCGCTCTCACCGCACATCCTCCGATCTTATCCAGTCTTCCAGCTTTCGCCTTTCCATCCAGAACATCTTTCCTTCGATCCGACCATAAGCGCCTTCCGCTTATCTCAACGCCCTTTCAATTCAACGACTTATACGTTTTGGCCGCGATCTTGATTCGGCCAAGACACCTTTCCCCACCGATTGCGAGAGTTTTCACTGGTGCCCCCGGCAATCAGAGGCTCGTTTCGGGCAAAGCTGTCTTTGACAGCGGCAATTGTGATTGCCGTTCTGGGGGGATGCTCTACGAATCAGCCGATCACTTACCTAGGTCACTCAGACCTCCAGTATTACAAAGGGCTAGCGAGCAAGATCGACTATCCAAATTGCCCCGCGCCCGACGCGGCCGTTGCCTTTGCCTCCCAGGAACCCCGGCGGATCCGTCATCGACAGCACGATGAGCTTTGGGACATGACGCTTTCGGAAGCGATTCACATCGCTCTCAAGAACAACAAAATCATCCGCTCCCGTGAACAGCTCCAGTTTCCCCGAAATCCGCTGGTCAACAATCCGGATCAAAACCCGTCAATCTATGACCCTGCCTTGCAGGAAGCTGGGTTTCTATTCGGGCAACGCGGCGTGGAGGCCGCACTCTCCGATTTCGACGCCCAATTCTCCGCGAGTATGACTTGGGGCCACAACGCCACCATCGAGAACAATCAGGCCACGACCGCAGTCCCTCTCGTCAATGGATTGCCGACGCTTGTCGAAGACACGGCAACCTTCAAGACGCGGCTCGATAAACAGTTCGCCGACTCCGGCCAATTGTCATTCATCCAGGAATGGGATTACGTCGCCAACAACGTCACGGGAAACCTGTTTCCTTCGGTCTACACGGGGTTTGTACGTGCGGAATACCGTCGACCCCTGCTCGCAGGCGCGGGAACCGATTACACGCGTATCGCCGGCCCGATCAGCAAGAACACGCCCGGCGTGTCGCAAGGCGTTGTCATCTCACGGATCAACAACGATATCGCCGTCGCCGATTTTGAAGGCACTGTCCAACAACTCCTCCGCGACGTCCAGCAGACGTATTGGGATCTCTCGCTGGCGTACCACGGGTACGGTACGGAAAAAATGAACTTGAAAAACGTCCTCGCGACGTGGCGCCTCATCAAGGCGAAAACGACTGAGGGGTTGGAAGGGGGCAGTTCGGCCGATGAGAGCCAGGCTCTCGAAAGCTATTTTGACTCGCAGGGACGCGCTCAAGAGGCGCTCAGCAATCTTTATACAGTCGAGGAGCAGTTTCGCCGTTTGCTCGGCCTGCCGGTCAACGACGGCCGCGTCATTCGTCCCTGCGACGATCCGACCGTCGCCGAATTTATTCCCGATTGGCATATCGCCCTGGCGGAGGCGATTGCCCGACGTCCCGAAATCCGCAAGCAAAAGTGGAACATCAAGAGCCTGGAGCTGCAGCTCACGGCGGCGAAGAGTCTCCTCCGCCCAAGGCTCGATTTTGTGGCCGGCGGACAAATCAACGCGTTCGGCAACCGGTTGATCAGCGATCAATCGGAATTAGGCCAGCCCGACTCGAGTGCCTTCGCGTCGGTGGTCGAAGCGGGACAAACGACCTGGAACCTCGGGCTCGAGGCCTCGATCCCGATCGGCTATCGGGGTCCCCACGTGATGGTGCGCAACACCGAACTGCGTTTGGCGCGGGCGCGTAAGGGCCTCGAGGCTGTGGAACTCGACGTCTCCCACGAAGTCGCCGAAGCGTTTCAATCGCTCGATCGGTCCTATGCCGCCGCCCAAACGGCCTTCAATCGTCGCGCCGCCGCGGCCGAGCGAGTCGACGCGTACAAGGCTCAATACCAGCTCAAGGCAGCCGTTGCGGATCCCCTGCTCCGCGCCCAGCAAGCACTGGCGCAGGCCGAATTTTCGTACTATCAGGCCATCTCGCAATACAACCAGGCGATCACCAATTTTTACTATCGCACGGGCACGATCCTCGAGGAAAGCAACGTGAGCATTTCCGAAGACATGTGGGATCCGCACGCCTATTCAGATGCCTTGCGAGAGGCCTGGGCGCGGAGTCACGCCGGTGTGAACCCGCTCTTGCACACGGAGCCGCCCGAATTTGTCGTGCCACCCGGTCGGCCGAGCGCAGCGATGCCGCTGGTGGCGCCATTTGGTTCAGCGTCCATTTCCTCACCACTCCAAACCGATTCGGGCGCGTCGACAAGTCCCTCCGCCCCGCCGTCCGGGCCGGTACCGCAACCGCGTAACGAATCCGAGCCGGCGGCTCCGCTGCCGACACCGCGGAGCGGTCCAACGGGTTTGCCGCAGGCTCAAGGCGTCTATCCGCCCGATTTGCAGGCGATTCTCCCGGTTTCAGCGGGAGCCGCCGACTTTGTGTCGCCCGTTACGACGGCGCTCGGCCAAACAGAACCGTTCGTCGCACCGGTCCCCATGCCTCCGACAACAAGTCTCTGGGGAACGCCACAAAACTCGTTGCCAACGACGAACGTGCCGCCAGCCGCTCCGGCACCAACCGAACCGGAGTTCCTCGCGCCGACTCGGTTGTCGCCGCCGGCGTTGCAGCCACAATCGAATTCGTGGGGCGCTCCGCAATCGAGCACTGCTTCGCCTCCCTCCGGAACGGCGAAAGCGACGGATGAGATACGAAGCCCGGCGGCGGACCAATTCGACATGCCGCTGAACCAGGTCGGGCAATAGAGGCGGACCGAGTCAGATCGCCTCTGATTCGCGCTCGCTAAAGCGTATCGACGTTGGTCCCGGCTTCGCTATCCTCCGAACGCGATCATGCGATGCGGATAGTCGAAGACGATCTTTCCCTCTTTGAGGATTCCCGAACCGAAAGTTCCGTCGACATGCGGCGTGTTGAGGGCCCCTTCGTGAGGCGCCAGGTAGATGGCGGTCAAATTGTGCAACCGGCGATCGCCGACTTGGAACCAGGCCAGCGGGCCGATCCGCGCGTCCAAAGCACCGCCGACGCCGCCAACTTTGATCGGTGTCGTGGTGCGGTTCTGGAGCAGCTTGAATTTCTCAACTGCGGGAGCATGGAACAGGACGTTTGAGCCCGCACCCGTGTCGAGGTGAAAGATGCCTTGGCGATTCCCTTCAAACGTCACCTGCACACAGGGAATTTTACGATTGAGAAGCAGCCGCTCCCACTTGCCGCCGGCCAGTGTATAGCTCGCGGGTTCGTAGCAACACGCGCTCAGGTTCTTCAAATCCAGCTCGACCACCGAACGGCTGAACAGGTCGTAGCCGCACGTGCCGACAAGTTCCAAACCGAAAAGTTTTTTCATCGCGTCGCAGAATGGCTGCGGCAGCTCGAGGTAGACTCCCCCCTTGATCGTGATTGAACCGAGTGCAAAGGACTCGATTTCGCGGAATCGGCCCACGCCAAGCTTGCCGGCGCCGCCTTGCACGACCGTGCCGAAAGCCGGCAAGCCGAGTCGATCGGCGAGCTTGGGTGCGATCGTCATTCCGGCGCCCGTTCCCGTATCGAGGGCGAACCAGCCGACATCCTGCCCGTTGATCTTGGGTCGCACGAACAAATGGCCGCTGGCCACCCGTTTCACCTCGAAATGAACGGGAGGCGAGGAACTGAATCGCGTGTCGTGCGGCCGCTCGAGCGCCGGTTTGAACGGGTCCCCAGTCTGCGCCGGCGCTGGCCGAACTTCGCGAATTTCGTACGTGTCGGTTACGGCACCCAGACGGTGGTCCGTGCGAGACGGAAGAGAGAACCCGAGTGCACGGTGATAATTCAAGAACTCCCACGTCTCGACGGTTCCCAAGCGATGCGCGGCAAGACGGGTCGGAAGCCAGGAGGACCGATCGATCGAAGGGTCCATCGGTTCAAGGCCGTCCTTGAGTCTCAATTGCAACCGGATTTCACCTCGGTCCGCCGGATGATCGGCCAACGTGATGTTGAAAGGACCGTCCTCCGCCAGCCAGCGGCCAGTTCGCACGCCGAACGTCATTTGCTCGAACTCAAGCTCCTCCAATTCGAGCACGCGTGGCGCGCCCGACCAATCGACTCCCCAGCATGTCGTGCCGTCGCTGCCGACAATCTGATCACGGCGCAAATGAACTTTTTGCAGGAACTTCCCTCCCAGCGTGAACAGTAAGCTGTAGCGCCCATTCAGGCCCTGGTACCGGGCGTCCCCCTCGACAAGCACTCCGCCGGCGTGTTGCCGCATCGCGTGGTAACCAACGGCCTCCCGGATTTTAGCCAGGACGCGAGCAACGTCTGTTGCTTCGGCCGCCGCCGTCGGCCCTCCTGACAGCAGCACGGAAAAAGCGGCCCCGAGCACGATCGACATCGGCACAGGAGACAGAACGGAACTCACGGCATCAGGCAGGTGCATTTTTCTGTTTCCTCTGCTTAAGAAGTGGGGCCATTACGACCGTGACTGAATGGAGCCGACCGTGTTTCTGTCGATTCTCTTTGGTGAGAAGCCGCTCAATTTGTGCGAGGAGACGGTGCAGCTTGCCGACTCCCTCATCGGTCAACTAGGTGCGCTGGCGCGAGACACGAGTGTTCGCCGCTCCGTTCGTGCAAGTGACGGCATCAGCTTCGATGGCAGCTGCTAATTCGCGAGCGGCCAGCCGCATGGCGGCGGTTCCCGCCC
>CAYWOV010000195.1:0-6136 GCA_964459965.1 uncultured Planctomycetaceae bacterium
CCCCTTCCAAAGCGCCTCCGTGACGGTCAATCCGAATCCCTCTTTGAGCGATTTCTGCAAGACGATGACCGCCGAACGCTGCAGAGCATTGATGGCCCGATGTGAATCAGGCGGGAGCATCAGAATCTTGAGGTCCTTGTCCTCTCCCGCCTGTTCCATCACCTCGCGCAGCACTTCCGCCCCTTCAGGATCATCGTCGGCCGGTCCTCCCACGAGAACTAATTGCAGTTCCGGATAATAGGGCTTCACCATGCGATAAGCGGCAATCACACCCAGCGGGTCTTTGAAGCGGTCGAACCGCGAAACCTGGAGCAAAAGAGGCCGCTCGGGATCGATATTGAGCCGATTCAGCGTTTCCAGCCGCTCGGATTCGGGAATGGGCATGTTCTTTTCGGAGAGCGGATCGATCGACGGAGGAATCATAAAGATCGGACAGGGGAGCGGTCGGGCAAAGGCCGGCATCGAAAAGATCGCCGCCTGATAGGGTTTGATTGCTCCCGCCAGATGCTTCCAAACGACGCGATCCGGCCGAGACGCATCGACATGGCACCGCCAAAGCCAACGGTTGACCTGCCCCTTTGGGGTGTACGCCGGCAGGAAGATCGGCTGCGGATCATGCACGACGACCACGTCGCCTGCCAGATTCAGCTTTGCGGCATTCTGCTTGTTGACCTCATGGTGCAAATCGAAGTCGCTGCTTTTCAGCACGACGGGCAGCCCCTGAAGACCGTTGTGAATGGCCTTTGTGACTCGATAAAAATCGGGTGGTCCACTGATTACCTCCCAATGCACGTCCAGGCCCAACTCCCTCATGAGGGGGACCATCCAACCTAGGATTTCGGCGACGCCACCTCCGACGCGAGTCGAGTTGACGTGGACCAATCGTCGCCCCGCCAGCTTTGAAGCCAAGTGCCGCAGGCGTTCGACTTCATGATGGCCGACTATTTCCTCGTAGCGATCCAGCAGTTGCATGATCCGTCCCTTCGCTATGCGGTTGCCTTCAACAGAAGCTGCGGCGCGGGCAGTGATTCACGAAACGCATCAATGACCTGGTCCCGAACCTGGCCCAGGTTCAGAAAGTTTGCATCGATCTTCCGCAGACGCGCGACTAGCGCCGGATCTGCGCCATACGACTCCAACCAATTCGAGAAGTCGTCCGAGCGACCTGCCGTACGCCGACGTGCGATGTGCACGTGGTAGAAAAACGATCGCAACGAAAACAGTGGAATTGCCTCAGCCAGGGCCGTTGGCGTCGGAATCCGCTCCCCCGTGTCGTAGGCGACCAGGCGCGAACCAACTAAATGGAACTCCAGGCCCTGCGGGCAAGAGGGGACGCGATCGAGACCCCAAACCCGCTCCTCGATCACATTGACCAATTCGGCGCGCAACGAATCGATAGACTCGTGTTGGTAAGGATCAATCAAACCAAGCTGCTCCGCCAGCATATGGTCCCCCAACATGTCCCAGCACCAGCGAGCCAATTCGTTGGGGAATTCATAGAGATCAAAGTGGTCTTCCAACACGCACCGCGCCATATGGTGCTCGATCACCATGTCTGGCACTGTGCGGATAGCATCGAGCAACTCGCGAAGATTGGAACAGCTGCGCCCAATCGGTAGACGGGCGAGACTGCAGTCGAAGACAGCAAAGGGCTCAGTCATCTTTTGCCTTTCCGTTTGTTCCATGTTGTGGGGCCGTCCCCCACCATTCCCTGATTGGCGGAGGAAACCCCTACGGCCTCCTGCCAACACCACACACGCGAGAAAGAACCGCCCGATATGAGATCTTCAGAGGGCAACCACTCGAAAGTTGGCCGGCATTTCCATCGCTCATTGCGGGGAAAAACCCTCAGCTCTGGCGAAAGGTCTCGTGATCGAAACTCTTCTCACTTCGGACCCAGAGGTCCCAAACAGTAGTTGGCTTCGCAGACGCCAGCCAAGTTACGCAACTGTTGTGCCCTTTCCAGCGACCGGGTGACTGCGTCTCTTAAACACCGTGTTGGAATGCATTTACTGCCGGTCCAATCGTCACGGTCTTTGGACCAGACGGGGAGCAAATACCAGATTCGGTCACACTTTGTCCGGACCGATCGAGACCGATCCAGGTGAGTGGAGAACGCTCAGCAGCGTTGCTCTTCGGGCGAAACGGCCATGGCGTTGTCCGCTCCGCGTCGAATCGTGCGGAGTTTGGATCGCAAAGTGACGCGCGAGAGTCCCAACCGCTCGGCGGCCTTGGTCAGATTGCCGCCCGCTTGCTCCATGACGTGACCGACGATCAGGCGGTCAAACTGCTCCAAGGCGCGGCGATAAAGATCACCTTCACCTTGCGTGGAGTCGCTTCGCAGCAAATTGATCAGAGCGTCGAAATCGTCGTCCGCGGGTATCATTTGCGTGTTCGGTATGCTTGAGGTAACGGAAACACTCTCCTGCAAATGGCGAGCCACTCTGTGGTTCGCGGAACCTGTTTAGGACGCCAGCACTTCTTTAATCACCCGGCCGTGCACGTCGGTCAGGCGGCGTTCAAGGCCATTGTGATAGAACGTCAATCGGGTATGGTCGAGTCCCAGCAAGCGCAAAATGGTTGCATGCAGGTCGTGAATCGATAGAACGTTTTCGACCGCCCGATGACCGAATTCATCGGTCGCTCCAAACGAGAAGGCTCGCTTAACTCCCGCACCAGCCAGCCAGGCCGTGAAGCCGTGCGGGTTGTGATCGCGTCCGCTGGCCCCTTTCTGAAATGTGGGCATTCGGCCGAATTCAGTGCACCAGACAACAAGGGTTTCGGAGAGCAACCCGCGCTGTTTCAAATCGGTCAGTAAAGCGGCGGCCGGCTGATCGAAGATCGGCCCATGGATGTCGTACTGCTTTCGCAGGAATCGATGCCCGTCCCAATTGCCCACGCCTTCCCCCATCGCGTAGGCCCCGTTAAAGACCTGGACGAACCGGACGCCGGCCTCGATCAGGCGGCGAGCCAGGATGCAATTGCGAGCGAAGGCCGCCTTGAGCGGACTCTGTGTATCGTCAGCTCCATAGAGCGCTAGTGTCGAGCGGGATTCTGTGGCCAGGTCTGTTATTCGCGGCACGCTCAGCTGCATCCTGGCGGCCATCTCATAGCTCGCAATTCGAGCGGACAACTCCGTGTCCCCGGGAAAGTGCGCCAGATGCCGATCATTGAGCAGGCGCAAGAGATCCGAGGTTGCGACATCCTTGGAATCGCTAACGCCAACGGGCCGCTCGAGGTGTCGAATCGGCTGACTGCTGTTGAATGGCGTTCCCTGAAAGACAGCGGGCAAGAAACCCGGTCCCCAGTTATTTACGCTCGACTGCGGCACGCCGCGAGGATCGGGAATCGCGACAAACGCGGGGAGGTCGCTGTTCTCCGTACCGAGGGCATAGCTCGCCCAAGCTCCCATGCTGGGAAATCCATCGAGCGTAAAACCGGTCGACAGAAAATTCTCGCCCGGACCGTGCGTGTTGGTTTGGCTGGTCAGAGAGTGCAAAAAGCACATCTCGTCCGCCAGGGCGCCCAAACGAGGCAGCAAGTCGGACGTCATTTTGCCCGAAGTGCCGCGCGGACGAAAAGTATAAGGGCTTTTGACAAGATTTCCGTTAGCGCCCTGAAAAGTGACGAGTTGCGCGGAACCTGGCAGCGGCTGATCGTGACGGCGGATCAGTTCCGGTTTGTAGTCCCAAGTATCCAGGTGACTGCAGGCTCCCGAACAGAAGAGCACCAGGACGTTCTTGGCTTTTGCGTCGAGCGGCGGCAGCCGCGGAGCCAAGGGATGTGCCGGGTCGATCCGCGGCCGAAAACTCGAAGCGGCGCCGAGCGCGCCTTGACCCTGGAGGAGGTGCGCCAGCGCGATCGACGAAAGCCCCGTCGCCGTTTGCGCCAAAAATCGCCTGCGGTCAAGAAGACTGCGTCCGACGTGGGAAACCAAAGTCGAACGATCATCACCAGTCTTCAACACAAATCGCCTCATCTTAAGGAACGAACAGAAACTCATTCGCGTTAAACAGGGCCCGGCAAACCGCCGCAAGTCCATGAGATTCGGCCAATTTGCGGGCTGCCGGTTCTTCGATCTCATCCGGCTCGCGCCCGACCGTCAGAGTGAACGCGAGCCGAATTTGATGGGCCGAGTCATCCCCGACATCGCGGCGGCAGCGCGCCGCCAGCATTTCGGCTCGTTGAGCGGTAAAGCGGCTGTTGAAAAGCCCCAAGGCTTGAACGGCTGTGGTCGATTGGGTGCGGCGAGGTGCAATCAGTCCGGCGTCGGGGCAGTCGAAAGCACCGAAGACCGAATCCTGCTCCATCCGTACTTTCGTCATGTAGACCATCCGGCGCCATTCGGCCGGTCCGAACTGCTCCTTGGGGCGATACACGCGGACATAGTTGTTGTTCGGCTGAAATGAGCTGAAACCGGGCCCCTCCATGCGCTCGTCCAGGCAACCGCTCGCGGCCAACATGGAGTCGCGAATTGCCTCGGCCTCCAAGCGTCGCGGGGCAAATCGCCAGACGAGCCGCGCGTCAGCATCGACTTTCAACGCCTCGGCACGCGGAGCCGACGATTGCTGATACGTGCTCGAGGTCAGGATCAGACGCTGAACATGCTTCAGCGACCAGCCGCCACGGATCAACTCCGCGGCGAGCCAGTCCAGCAGCTGTGGGTGCGAGGGACGTCCGCCGTTATGCCCGAAATCAGACGGCGTCTCCACGATCCCGCGGCCGAAGTGGTAGTGCCAAAGGCGGTTCACGATAACCCGCGCGGTCAGTGGATTCTGCGGCCGCACGATCCACGCTGCCAGCGCAATTCGTCGGTTTTCTTCCGCCGACGTCGGAGGAATTTCGAGCGAACCGAGTACGCCGATCGCGCCTGGCGCGACCAACTCCCGGGGCGATCCGGGGTCACCTCGAAAAAGTCGATGGACCGGCGATGGCTCCTCAAATTGGCCCGCATAGGCCGTCGCCATCGCCTCGAGCTTCTCGTGTTCAGTTTGCTGGCGTTTCAGGTCGGCCAACAGATTGGCCACGCATAGCTCACGTGTGGACGGCACTGAAGTCGACGCCCGAACGGCCGGGGCTTCAGTGCCCGTCGCAGGCAGTCGTCCCTTGGAGCCCGCGAGCAAGGCCCATTTTCCTGGAGAGGTCTCAGCCTCGACGCTGTAGTCGACGGCGAGACGATCGCGGTAATGGCCATTGCGGTCACGACTCCAAATAATTCGACAAATTTTGTAGGAGTGTGCGAAATGAAAAGCCACGCGGCCTTGTCCACGCTGACTTGAAAGCCAGCTGCGCTCGTTGCCGTAACGCCCGTCGTTGATGTGCTCACGCTTGTGAAATTCCGACCCCGCATAGACTGAGGACACTTCAACCTTAGTCCCCGCCGATGCAAGGGCGACGTTCTCCAGCGAGCCATTGCCACCGAGGGCAAAAGCTTCCAACTCATCCAGGCATGGCTCGGTGCCGTCATTCGTTGCGCGGATGGTGAAACGAATACCGCGAGCCGTCGTTGGAGAAAATTCCTCGACATTACGGACGGGGTCAACCGCCGGTCGTATTCCAAGCATCCGTAATTCGCGCAAGGTGGCAGCGATGCGCTCGTCGATTTGCGATCGCCGCCTGGCTCGTTCCGGTTCGTTGGAGCCGCGAAGTGGCCGGTCGCCGTGTTTTACGCCGGCGAAAACCGCCTGAACGGCGTAGAAATCACGTTGCGGGATCGGATCAAATTTGTGGTTGTGGCACTTCGCGCAGCCGAGCGTCAGTCCCAAAAACGTCGTCCCGGTCGTGTTGACGATGTCGGTCAGCTCGTCTTGCCGCTGCATTCGCGTCAGGACGACGTCGGGACTTTTGACCTTGTCGCAAGGACCGCCGACGAGGAAGCCGGTCGCGGCGTCCTCGCCCACCGAATCGCCGGCGAGCTGCTCGAAGACGAACCGATCGTATGGCTTATCCTCGTTGAACGCGCGGATAACGTAATCGCGGTATGGGTAGGCGTCGGCCCGCTCGACGTTTGTTTCAAATCCGTCGGTCTCCGCGAACCGCACGACATCGAGCCAATGACGCGCCCAGCGCTCACCGTAATGCGGATTGGCCAGCGCGCGATCGACAAGCCGGTCCCAGGCCAGCGGGTCGTTTTCGG
>CAYWOV010000196.1:0-6129 GCA_964459965.1 uncultured Planctomycetaceae bacterium
ACTGATCGACGATCTCGAACCGCAAGAGGCCCACGCGACCGGTTTTTTTGGTTCGTCGGAGCCGGTTGCAGCGGCCAAGGATCGCAACGTCCTCGGCGGTCCTTTGTGCATGCGGGGGATCGATTACCCAAAAGGACTCGGCACCCGAAGTCACAGCCGTATGGAATACGATCTCGGCGGACGCTATCGCCATTTCCAGGCGACAGCCGCCGTTGATGATCTGGCGGAGGGAAAGGGGAGCGTGCGGTTTATCGTCGAGCGGGATGGAAAGCGCCTCTTCGAGAGCGGCCTCGTCACCGGAGCCAGTGCTCCGCTCGCCATCGGTCCGCTCGACATCACAGGTGCGCATCGCCTGGCATTGATCGTTGACTACGGCGAACTGGCAGACATTAACGATTGGGCCGATTGGCTGGATGCCGTGGTGATTCGGTGAACTGCGCGGACTTCGCGGGCCAAATCATCACCTGCTTCTGAAAAATTTGGCTGATTTCGTTGACCTTTCGCCCTGTTCACCCGAGAGCGATTTTTCCACCGCCGCTCTCTGCTTTGTGCGTGTTGACACGCTTTCGGCACCCCTGTACATTCCAACGCCTATCCCGCCGAAACCGCGGATGGGTTTTCGACGGGGCCGACGGATCGGCAAATTCCCACGGATGGGAGCACGGCGTTGGCGCTCAGGGGGTTAGGGATCCTTGGGCTGACAGCGGTCAGTTGCATGACCGGCTGTTTTCAACCAGGACGGATGCCATCGGCAACGCTGCCATCTGACATCGAACCGGCCCAACCCCGTATGCTCAGCCATACTCCGGTATCGCCGTTGACTGCTCAGGCGTTGGCGCCAACGCCCGCGGAGTCGTTTGGCCTGCCGTCTCTCTCGGTTGATCCGTGGAAGCCGGCTGTTCCACCGCGGGAATGGACCTGGATCGTGATCCACCACACCGCTTCGTCGCACGGCAGCGTGGAAACGATCAACGCAGCCCATCTGCAACGGCTTGATCGAAACGGCAACCCGTGGAAGGGAATCGGCTACCACTTCGTCATCGGCAACGGCAACGGCATGAACGACGGTGAAATCGAGCCGACGTTCCGCTGGCGCGGCCAGTTCCCCGGGGCACACGCCGGCGATGATGAGCACAACCAACACGGAATCGGAATTGCTCTGGTCGGAAACTTTGAACTCGGTCCGCCGACTGCCGCACAAATGTCCGCCGTCGAGCGGTTGGTCGCCGTGTTGCGGACCCGTTACGGCATCGAAAAAAGCAATATCTTGCGGCATGGCGACATCAAGGCCACCGCGTGTCCCGGAAAATATTTTCCGATGGGAGACCTCACCCAAAGGCGGATGGAACCGCTCGCGGGAAACAGCATGCCGTCGTCCGGTCTCGTTCCGGTCGCGGCCCAGGAAGGGAATCGCCCATGACTTCGTCACGATTTTCACGATCGTTCGATCCGCGCGAATCGAATCGAGCGAACGAAGAGCCCGCCGACTCGCTCAACCAGCCGGCGTCCGATACCGGATCGGTCGCCGAAGTGATCCTGTTGTCCGAGAGTGGCACAGCGCAAGGCGTCTGCGAACGGACGCGCACGTCACTTCGGCCATGCGGCGTGTTCGTGCCCGAAAACTACGAACGGCATTACGCCTATCCGCTCATCATCTGGCTGCATGCGGCAGGGCGCAGTGAACGCGACATCGTCAACGTCCTGCCCCACATCAGCATGCGAAATTACCTCGGACTCGCGCTCCGCGGCACCGCGCAGGCACACCCGCGAGCGGATGCCGACGGTAATCCGTCGGCCGGATACCGCTGGTCCCGCTCCGAACGGTCGCGGATCTCTTTTCAGGACGAACTTCACGCGAGCGTTCGCCGAATGCGGCAGAATTATCACATCCACACGGAACGAATATTTCTGGCAGGCTCAGGCGACGGAGCCACGATGGCGTGGGAACTCTTCCTGGCTCGACCAGAATGGTTTGCCGGCCTGGCCGCGTTCGGCGGACGCTTCCCTTGGCGTCGCCGTCCGCTGCGCCGTTTTCGCGAGCTGCGCCAAAAGCGAGTCTTCATGGCCGCCGACGCTCATGATCCGCAGGGTTTGAGCCGAGCCGAGGAAGTCGCGCCTCTGCTCTATTCGGCCGGCGTCGACGTCACTGTCCGCTGCCATTTGCCCGGCCAGCACTGGCCGCAATCCTCCTTCCGCCCGATCGACCGCTGGATCATGCAAGCGATCGGCGGCTGCCTGTAGACGGCCCTATTTTGAAGCTCCGTCCGATTCCGCGTCGAGTGCTGCATCGATTTCGATATCCCGTCTGATGACGCGGCTCGGATCGAGGCTCAGACGACGCAACTCGGGAGTCAAGACCGCCGCCACCGCCGCCACGACGAGCGTCACAATCCCGCCCAGCCAGACCGAGCGCGCGGTTCCCACAAGGGCCGCCGCAACGCCGCTTTCGAAGGCTCCCAACTCGTTCGATGAACCGATGAAGATCATGCTCACCGAGGCGATGCGACCGCGGAGATGATTGGGCGACAACAGCCGCAGGATGCCTCGGCGGATCACCACGCTCACGCCGTCGAACACGCCGCTGAAAACAAGCGCCAACACGGACAAGAGGAACGACCGCGACAAGGCAAACACGATCATCGAAACACCGAAGCCGGCCACGGCCCAGAACAAATTCCGCCCGGCATGACGAACGGGCGGATGCCGGCTGCACCACAACATCGACAACAGCGCGCCCGTGGTGGGGGCCGCGTTGAGGACACCCAGTCCGATCGGGCCAACCTGGAGAATGTCGCGGGCGAAGACCGGCAAGAGCGCAATTGCCCCGCCGAAGAGAACGGCAAACAGATCGAGCGCCATCGACCCGAGCATCACTTGATTGCCGAGGACATAGCGCACGCCCGCCGCAACGCTTTGCCAGATCGATTCGTCGGCGGGAGCCTCCGAGGGCGGCCGCGGTGTCATCTGCGTGACGGCGATCCAGGCGATCGCATAGCACACGCCGACGCCGACAAACGTCCATGCAGCGCCGAACCGGGCAAAAGCCACGCCGCCGACGAGCGGGCCGATGACGGCGGCCGTCATCCAGCAACCGGCCATCAAAGTCGACGAATTGATCAATAGCTCCCACGGAACAACTTGTGCTTCCAAGGCGGCGGCCGCCGGCTCGGCAAACCCGCGGGCGATCCCCGCCAGAAAGACGACGGCATAAAGCATCACCAACTGCGCCTTGCCCAATTTGGCCGTCTCGAGGACGGCCAGCACCATGGCACAGACGATCAAGGCTCCGAGAGTTCTTTGCAGGATCCGTCTTCGATCGACGCGATCCGCGATATGTCCCCCGTATAGGGCTAGCGACAACGACGGAATGGCCTCGACCAGTCCGAGGATTCCAAGCGCGAGGGGATTGTTCGTCAGCGCGTAGACTTCGTAGCCAAGCACGACCGCCAACCCGCGGCTCGCCAGCGTCGAGCAAGCCGCTGCGACGAACAGTCTTCGGAAATCGGGCCAGCGGAAAGGGACAAGAGCAGCGGAGCCGACCGCGGTATTCAAGACGTGCAGTTTCTTTCAACGATTTTGATGAGACCGGCGGAGCGTATCTTTTCGACACGGGCCGCCGCAAGTCAGTTCAGTCGTTCTGAACGCCGGACTCCGAACTGCGCACCCATTCCGTTCCTTTGACTTCGAACCGCCGCAAGCGCAAACTAATTGGCAGCGGGTCCTGCGCGGACAGGAGGCTCAAATGCTCAGATACATCGGGTTGGCTGCGGCAGTCGTTGCGCTCGTCGCACTGACAACGGAGAATCTTCACGCTCGAGGTGGCGGGCATTCGGGCAGGTCCGGTTTTGGCCGCGGCTTTGGGACGGGCTCTTATGTACCGGGGAACGCCCCAAGCGCAGCAGTGAATGCCCCGTCGCACTCTCGGCGTGCTTCACGGATCGGCAAAAGTTACGCGAGCACGTCGACCGCGTCGAGTACGCCGTCGACGACCGGAACATGGAAGACTCGCGGTGGATCGAATCCGACAAGTACCTCGTCGACAACGAAAACTCCCGCAACGAATGCCACCAACGGCACCGTGCAGTCGCCGGCGCAATCTCTGGTCACAGTCAGCCCCTTTGGCATCTCGCCTTACGCCGGTTCGCTCGACCCGAACACCGCCGCACAACGGACGTATGGGTATCTCCTCCGCAACGCAAGGCAACTCATTCAAGCGGGCCTTTACGGGCCGGCAGCTGCGTATCTACACCGCATCATTAACGGCGCGCCCGGCACGCGGATCGCCGCCGAAGCGCAGCAGCTGCTTGCGGCGCTGCCGGTGATTTAGGTCGGTGTCGTGAACGGGACGCTCGGTCGACAACGATCCCGTTTCTCCGGCAGATTCTGGCCGCCGAGCCTTAATCACTTTTCCTGACCCGGCCCCACGAAATCCACGGACAATCGCGCGGCGCGTCTCCGTTCTCGCGTCGATTTCTGTTCACCCCATCGGCGTGCGAAAAGCCTTATCGCTGCGTTATAACGGGAATCTTGTCCAGGAAAATGGCGTGGACGGTTTTGTCGCAGCGTTGCGGAGAATGACTGGCCAAAAATGCGGAATCGATGGGTTCGGGCGATTGTTGGCTTTGTTTGGGGACTGGTGCTGTTCCTGGCTCTCGCCTATTCGTTGAGATCTGCTTTCGCTTCGATGGGAGGCGTCTCGGCGGCCGTCTCGCAGATTGCCCTCAAGGGTTTGATGATTTTCGTCGCGTTGGTGGGATGGATTGTGCTGCGCCGCCCGTTTCGCGAGATGGGCTGGCGGGGCATTGAGGGATGGACGCTGTCGGATCTCACCTGGTATGCGGTCTCCGCGATTGCCATGATGGCGGCCTCGTTTGCCATGATTTTCCTGGAGGTTCGTCACCCTCTCGCGGCGCAATTGAGTTTGCCGCAGATCGTCGTGATCGTCTGGCTTGGGAGTAGTCTCTCCGAGGAGATCTACGTTCGCGGCCTGGTTCAATCCTGGATGGCAGGCCCCGAAAACTCGAGCGACGTCCGCTCAGCCGTCGACCCCGCGATTGTTTCGTCGGCGCTTCTGTTCGCTTCGATGCACGTCCCCTTGATCTGGTCGCCGGCCGGCGTAAAAGGCGGTCTGCCCATCGTTCTGGCGACGCTGGTTGTGGGCTGGGCTTGTGCCGTCTTGCGGGCTCGAAGTCGAAGCCTCTGGCCAGCAATCGCCTGTCACATCTTGGGAAACGTCGCCGGGCTTCCAGGCGGATTGATCGGCATCCTTGTCTATCGTCTGCTTTACGGTCACTTCCCGGATTTTCTGAAGCCGGGTTCCTGAGTACGGCACAGCCGAGATTGCGATGACGCTCAGCATGAGATTGCACCGTTGCGGACGCCGACTGGCATTTTCGTTCAGCCTGATGGTTTTCCTCGTGTGCGGTTCCGCGCCGGGCGCTGAGCCGCCGGAAAAAGTGGTGTCGTTCGGCGAGGCGCTGATCGTGCCGCCGGCCGGGCGCGGAGGTCGCGTGCCAATTCCCGTTGATCCGATCAACGCCTTGATGGCGTCGGGAACGTGGCTGCGCCCAAAAGCGGGCGACAAGCTGCCACTCGCCAACGGCAAGTCGCTCGTCTGGTCCAAGTTGGCGGCCGGCAAGGATGGAAGTTACGAGAGTCCCGCTCTCAACGGCGGCCGCGCGTTTTTCTTGATTCCTTCGGACGAAGACCGCGTGATGGTGCTGGAAGCGAGTGGACACACGACGGTGTGGGTCAACGGCGAGCCGCGCGTCGGCGACCCGTATTCGCACGGCTACGTGCGGGTGCCGGTCGAACTGAAAAAGGGATCGAACGAGTTTCTCTTTACCGTTGGCCGCGGCGAACTGCGCGCCAAACTCACCACACCGTCGAGCGACGTTTACTTCAACCCGGCCGACGCAACGGTGCCCGACCTGATCGCCGGAAAGAAATACGGGGGCTGGGGTGCGCTGCCGGTGATCAATGCGACGCCGACGTGGCAGGCCGGAGTCGTCGTCGAGACGACGTTGCCGGGCGCTCAACCGCAGCACACCAACTTGCCGGCCCTGCCGCCGCTCAGCGTCTCGAAAGTGCCGTTCCAGATCGTCGCGCCGTCCTCTGTGATGGGTGAAA
>CAYWOV010000197.1:0-6128 GCA_964459965.1 uncultured Planctomycetaceae bacterium
ACCACTAAAAAACCCCGACCGGTCGCGGCGGTCGGGGTTCGTCTTGAGAGCAAAAGCACTTTCGGCGGTCCCGGCCCGCCGGATTAATCAGCAATCAATAGCGGTCGCCGCCGTACCCACCACCACTGCGGCCTCCGCGATAGCCTCCTCCGCCTCCTCCGCCACCACCGCTCCGACGATCCTCGCGTGGACGCGCCTCATTGACGGTCAGGGGACGCCCTTGGAATTCCTGCCCGTTGAGAGCGTCGATTGCGGCTTGGGATCCGTCCGCCATCTCCACGAAGCCGAAACCGCGTGGCTTGCCGGTTTCGCGATCCATAATGACCTGGGCCGAAGTGACGGTTCCGTGCGAACTGAAGAGTTCGCGGAGGTCATCGGCCGTTGCCTTGAATGAAAGGTTTCCCACGTACAGATTCTTACCCATTGTCATCCCTTGTGGGCCTTGAAGGCCCTCAGCAATAACCTAACTCGAATTGTCCAAAACAGTGCTGAAGGAAGCGCAGAGACATTCAGGCCGGACTATGCCTGGGGCACCCATGTCCTCAAATCACGACACGCCGCGGCGGGCTCGCGACAAGACCACCGCCGCGCATGCATGCCTCGGCTTTGCGAAAAGCAACCTGACGGTCTGTTTACCTGTGAGACGGGATGACTCAACGAGCAAGACCAGACAGTGACTCTCGAGGTGAGCAACTGAACGGCTCTATTCTTCCCTTCGGTCGGAACCCGATCCGACCAGCGGCCACATTATAACCGCGAGATGTGAACAAAAACAGCCTAATTACAGGCCAGTTGGGCTTGGTACAAGCCTCGTTGCCGACCGCGTGCGCAACCGTTACGAACTGGTCTCGCGGAAAAAATGCAAAGTGTCAGAATGGGAAATGCGTAACCGATGCGCAAAATCTTCGCCCAAAAGCATGAGATCCCAGATCGCCCGTGATCGAGACCCGACGGATGAATGTGGCATTCGCCGAGGAACTCAAGACCTGGGGGCCGCAATCGGCTTCGAGAGGGCTCTCGCGCCGAGAAGCGGAGGCCTACTGCCGTGCGTTGGCCCGCACTCACTACGAGAACTTTCCCGTCGTTTCCTGGCTGCTTCCACGCCATCTGCATCAGCCCTTTTATAACGTTTACGCGTATTGCCGATGGGCCGACGATTTGGGTGATGAAATCCAAGACGTGGCCCGTGCGACTGAGCTATTGGCCTGGTGGCGCAAGGAGCTGCGTTCGTGTTACCGCGGCTCGGCAACCCATCCAGTCTTTATCGCACTTGGCCCGACGATCGAAGAATTCGCCATTCCCCCTGAGCCGTTTGAGGATCTGCTCTCCGCCTTCGAGCAAGACCAGCGAGTGCGAGAATACGAGTCCTTCGCTGAACTGCGCGACTATTGCCGGCGTAGCGCGGACCCGGTCGGCCGGATCGTACTCTATTTGTGCCGGCGCTATTCTGAACAAAACGCGGCCTGGTCCGATTCGATCTGCACCGGACTGCAACTGGCCAATTTCTGGCAAGACGTGGCCCGCGACTACGCCATAGGCCGCGTTTACCTGCCTCGCGAAACGCGGCACCGCTTCGGCTACACCGACGCCGACCTCGCCAAGCGCGTGACGAATCCATTGTTCCTCGATGCGATGCGGTTTGAGGTCGACCGGGCGCGCCACTTCCTCGTGGCGGGCTTGCCGCTGGTTCGTGTGTTGCCTTGGCGGCTACGTATCGACATCGATCTATTTGCTCGTGGTGGTCTATCTCTCTTGGACCGAATTCAGCAAATCGGTTATCGTGTGTGGGAGACAAGGCCCGTGCTGACAAAAACGGATTTTGGTCGCTTGTTTTTTGGATCCCTGGGACGGGCTCTCGTTCCCCCGCCGCGATTGCCGCCCGTTCCGCCCAATGGCCTTCCTTGAGTTCCTCCATGCCTAGTCCCTTATTTGAGTCGCGACCCGCGGTGCGCGGAGTGGCACTCGTTGCCGACGCGATCAATGGCGCCGTCCCGACCGCCTGCGGTTCTCCGCACAACGGTCCGTCCACGCTCGCGAATTCGTTCGAGTGGTGCCGGCAGCTGACGCGGTCGAGCCGCAGCAGTTTTTATCTGTCATTCCTCACGCTGCCGCGGAACCTGTTTCACGACCTTTGCGCTTTGTATGCGTTCATGCGCGTGTCGGATGACCTGGGAGATGACGCCGCCGTTCCGGTCTGGCAGCGAATTGCTTCGCTCGAAAAATGGCGCTCGCAACTCGTGCTGGCTCTCGACGGCGGGCGTTGCGAGCATCCCGTCTTGCCCGCGCTCGCCGACGTCGTCCGGCGACACGAGATTCCCCGCGAGTACCTGGTCGACGTGATCGACGGAGTGGAAAGCGATCTCTCTCCCCGCAGGTTCGACACATTCTCGCAGCTTTCAGATTACTGTTATCACGTGGCAGGGGCTGTGGGGCTGTGCTGCGTGCACATTTGGGGATTTTCTGATCCGCGGGCGAAAGATCTGGCGATCGACTGCGGGCTGGCCTTCCAGTTGACGAATATTCTCCGGGATGTCGCCGAGGATGCACGCGTGGGCCGCCTCTACCTTCCCCAAGAAGACCTCACCCGCTTCGGCCTGAGGACGGAAGACCTATGCACGGGCAAGCCGTTGCCGCGGTTCCGCGATCTGATGGCCTACGAAACGGCCCGCGCTCGGACCTATTTCGCCCGGGCGAAGGACCTGATTCCATTATGCAATCCGCCAGCACGTCCAATTCTCGATGCCATGATGCGGACCTACGCCGCCCTGCTGAATGCGATTGAGGCCTCGGCTTTCGACGTGCAGACTCGGCGGATTCGCGTGGGACTTTGGGGCAAAATGCGAATCACGCTGGGCTCGCTGTGGAGATACCGACGCGCCGGTGAAGCTGCCGGCGGCTAGTTTGCAAACATCCGTTTGCCCTGCTCGTTTCAGGTAAGTTCCGTGAGCGCAATCATGCTGCGCTGGTTGATTCGTCGAAAACTCGACGCCGAAGAAAAGAAATTGGGCCAGTCTGTCGACTATTTGCGGCACGTGGTCGATGTTTCGCCGGCCGCTTTCCTCCGCTTTTGCAGCATTTTGCCGTTGGCGAATAGCCGCAAAGTCCGACCGAAAGACGTTTGATTCGTCGCACAGATCGTGGCGCTGCAGCACGAGGACTGCGGCACGTGTTTGCAAATCGGCGTGAATCTCGCTCGCCAGGCGCGCGTTGAGCCGGCCCTGCTGCGTGCCACTCTCGACGGCAACTGCGACGACATGCCGCAGGAGATGGTCGACGTGCTGCGGTTCACAAAATCTATCGTGACGGCGACCGACGACGACGATTCCCTGCGCGAAACAATCCGAGGGCGCTACGGCGACCGCGGCCTGATCGAACTCTCCTACGCCATTGCCAGCAGCCGCATTTCGCCGACGGTCAAGCGATGCCTCGGCTACGCGAAAAGCTGCAGGCTAGTCCCGGTCGCCGTGCCTTAAGACTCGAACCCGTCCGCAATCGGACTCGCAATTCGCTTAGCCGACTGGCGAGATGATCGGCTTCACCTTGTAGAGGATTTTGCCGTCCTGCTCTTCGTACTCGAGGATATCCGCGTGCTCCAAGCGATAGCTGCGGACTGTCTTGGGGTGCGGAGTACCGTCAATCTCGTAGGCCGGGTCCGTATCGCTGTTCGCCGTGAGAAAGAATGACTGGCCGTATTCCCGAGTTTTCATCAGCGGCTTGGCAGGCCTGACTTTCGACGGTGCTTTCTTGGCCGGCAGCTTTGCCGCCTTTCCCCGACGAGCCTTGGCGATTTTGGCTTTCTTGACTGCCTTCTTCTTGGAACCTGGCTGTTTGCGTGGTGTCGTTTTGCGAGATGTTTTCTTCTTGGCCATACTGGTCTCCCCGATGGTCGCTCGAATCTTCCGCTGAAACCCGGACGACGGTGCTACGAATTGGGAGCCACAGTTTACTCAGCTTTTGTTCTTGCATCCACGAGACAAACGACTCCGGAGTTGCTTCGGGCAAACTGTGAAGCCGTCAGGCGGGGTAAATCGTCGGGAAAAAAGCCACTCTCGACTCGACACGGAAGCGCGATCGCACAGAATGGGCGATGCTTTGCGCTCCGATGGCGCAGGGATGCTCTTGACCTATCTTTTTTGACTCTCGGGCGTGTCCCCCCGTCCTGGCGAATCCCGTCCGGCGTGATCATCCCGATAATCCGAATCGTATTCGTCCATCAGCACAGAAGGACAGGTCTCTTCCTGGTCGCATTGCTTGCAGACAACCCGAATCAAATCTGAACTTCCCAAGCGGAGTTGGTTCTTCTCGCACAATTCGTACAGTTCATGCAGATGTTGACACACCATCACAATCCTCCTGATCTTTCTGGTCCACGGAACGATTCCAGCTTGATGGATAGAGTAATCGATTCAGGAGTGTGATGCTTTGTCATCTCTGTGGATAGCTGCGATACCGCGATTCACTCGCTGTGAATTCTCCAGACAATCAAGTTTCCGTAAGTGCCATTCGCCTCTGCCTCTTTTACACTGGCCATTGACCGTCGCCTGACGCTCGACACGCCATCCACGGAATAATTTGATGATTCGCGCCGCCGTGTGTTTCGCCGGACAATTGCTCCTCTGTTACGCAGGACAGCTGCTTTGGACGACGTCAGTGGCCGCAGAGGACAGACTTTCGCCGCAGATAAGACAAGTGATCGACGACGCGCGGTTCAAACATGCTCATTGGGGAATTCTCGTCGCGGATCGAGCGACGGGCGCGGTGATTGACGAACTCGCTGCCGACAGAGTCTTCGCCCCGGCTTCCACCACCAAACTGTACTCCGTGGCAACTGCGCTTGATGCGTTGGGCAGCAACTTTCGTTTCGAGACGCCCGTCTTCCGCCGCGGTGCGGTCAACGCCGCTGGAGTTCTGGAAGGAGATTTGATCCTTGTGTCGGTGGGCGATCTGACGCTAGGCGGCCGCACCAAAGCGACAAACGAAAACCGAACAAACGAGATCGAATACACCAAAACCGACCACACGTATGCGAACCCGTCCGGCAACGCGGATCTCACTTCGGGCGATCCGCTCGCCGGACTGAACGCGCTGGCACGACACGTCGCAGCGGCCGGTATTCGCCGAGTCCACGGACAAGTCATCATCAATGCTCGAGCCTTCGGTCCGGCCAGCGCCACCGGCAGCGGGCCGTCGCAATTGACGCCGATCATGATCAACGACAATCTGATCGACTTCGTGATCAGTCCCACGGCAAACGGCTCCCGGGCAAAAGTGGACTGGCGGCCGCAGTCGGCGGCACTGCAAGTCGATGCTCAGGTTGATACGATCGCAGCCGGCGGTGAGACCAAGATCGATTGCCGCTCGGCCGGAGAAGGTCGACTCATTCTGCGGGGTCGCATCGCGGCCGATCGTCCGCGGTTTCTCTACGTGCACGAGGTCGCCGACCCGGCCCGTTGGGCCCGAGCGCTCTTCATTGAAGCCCTCGCTCGTGCCGGCGTCGCGGTCTCCGCGTCGATCTACGATGCGAATCCGGATGGCCTGCTGCCCAAACAGGCAGACAGCCATACGCTGACCAAAGTCGCCGTGCTCAAGTCGCCCGCGTTCTCAGAGAATGCCCGTTTGATCCTTAAGGTGAGTCACAATCTACACGCCAGCACGCTTCCGCTTTTGATCGCCGTCCGCCACGGCAAACGGACACTGGAAGAAGGACTACACCTCGAACACGACTTCCTCAAACGGGCCGGTCTGGATGCCGATTCGATTTCGTTCGGCGGAGGCGCCGGCGGAGCGGAAGCAGACTTCACCTCGCCGCGGATGACCGTGGCCCTTCTGCGGTACATGTCTACGCGGCCCGATTTTGCGACGTACGAACGAGCCCTTCCCATTCTGGGCGTGGATGGCACGCTGGCCGACATTGTTGGCACAAAAAGTTCCGCTCGCGGAAAAGTGCGGGCCAAGACCGGCACGCTCCTTTGGCAAAATCTGACGAATGGCCGCTATCTCGTCACCAGTAAGGCGCTGGCCGGCTATTTGACCGCCAAGAGCGGACGAGAATTGGTCTTTTCGTTCGTCGTCAACGACGTCCAGATCGACAAGCCACAAGAAACCAAGACCATCGGCCAGGTGCTGGC
>CAYWOV010000198.1:0-6125 GCA_964459965.1 uncultured Planctomycetaceae bacterium
ACTGTCAATCGGACGGCCATGGGCCAGAGCGCCGCCGCAGTTCTTCACGCGGTCTAGTTGCGCGTCCGCCACGCCCCGACCCTGCGCTTGCACTGTTCTCGGACTGACCGGCCACGTGCACTTCTGCGACAATTGAATCAGGTGGCCGATGGATCGCAGCGTCATGTCGCGGCCGGCCAGATTCCATTTTGTAATGGCCGACACGGCTCCGATCGATGGTTGGCACCGCAACCGAACTGCAAGGCGATACGGGAAACGAACGATCGGCGCCGCGAACGCAGCGCGAAAAGCGGTTCGCGGACCGATTAGGGATCTCCGGGCCGGCATTTGGCGTGGTCTTGGTGCTGGCCCTCCTTTTTCTCTATTTGAGCCAGCGTCCCCTTTGGCACACCGACTTGTGGGG
The DNA here is from genome assembly GCA_964459965.1 of uncultured Planctomycetaceae bacterium. Taxonomy (GTDB): domain Bacteria; phylum Planctomycetota; class Planctomycetia; order Planctomycetales; family Planctomycetaceae; genus DASPSM01. The sequence goes on from CAYWOV010000198.1 coordinate 404, forward strand.
ACATCTGGCGTACGGCCGCCTTATCCTCTCGAATCGTGCTCTGCCACAAACAGAACCGCTCATGCTCCTCTCTCGGGGAATGAGATTCATCGATTTGGCGTGGCTAAGCGAGGTTCTGGGCTATTCAGCATTTCGCTGGGAAGGGATTGCTGCCATTCAATTCTTGTACGCCGTGAGCATCACGACCTGCCTCGCCGTGCTCGCGTTTGCAACCGCGCGGCGTACGCGAATGATCTGGCCCGCGCTGCTGGCCGGCTTCGCATGTAGCTGGTCGGAATGGCAACAGTTTTTGATTGTGCGGCCGCAGCTCGCCGGCCTGGCGTGCTTCACAATACTGTTCGCTGTGATCACGCGCAAACAAATCGGCAAGGAATGCTGGATCGTTGTACCGGTGCTGTTTGCCGTCTGGGCCAATCTGCACGGCTCGTTTATCGTGGGATGGGCATTGCTGGCCACGGTCACAGTTGGCCGCGGGGCGGACCTGTTGCGACGAACGGCGACACGGCGGGCCCTGTGGCGAGACAGGACTTTTCGAACACTTTTGATGCTCATTCCCGTTGCCGCATTCGTCGTGCTGCTGAATCCCTGGGGATGGACGATTTATCGGGACGTTTGGGAGACAGCTCGGAATCCGAATTTTGCGGCACTCGTGGAGTGGAGACCGCTCGCGATTCAAATGCGGCAAGGTCAGGCCGTCGCCGCCGTTGCGCTCACTTTGGTAGCGGCTTATCGCTTGACGCCACGCCGGATTTCGCTCGGCGAATTGCTGCTCTTGATCGGTTTAGGCGTCGCCACTGTGCGAAGCTCTCGCATGATCGTTTGGTGGGCTCCGGTGGCTTCGTATTTTCTGGCGATCCATACAGCCGCCATTTGGAGACGATTCGCTCACCGGCGGTCATTCGGTAAGCTCGCGGCGAAGAGGCCGACCAGGCTGGCCTGGACCCTGGCGAGCGTTGTCGCGGCATGCAGCGTCGCCGTTTGCTCGCCACTCGGCCTCGCTCTCTGGAACGGAACTCAAGCCGATCCACACCAGAGTCTTTCAGCAGCCACGCCTCTCGGCGCCACTGGCTATCTGAACGCGCACCCGCCCGAAGGGCAGATCTTCAATACTTATGAGTGGGGCGATTACCTGCTCTGGGCTGGCCCGAAAGGTTTACGCGTCTTCGTCGCCTCGCACGCGCACCTGGTCCCAATCGATGTCTGGCAGGATTACCTTCGCGTCATCAGTCTTCGTAGCGGTTGGGAAACGATTTTGGACCGCTATCGCGTGACCGCCGCCGTTCTCGACTCCGATCAGCACGGCGACCTGGTTGACGCTCTTCGCGCCCAGAAAGACTGGGCACCGGTCTACGAGGACGATCGTGCCGCGATTTTCATCCGTCGTTACGGACGCGGACCAATCGGCGGATAGAAGAAGTCGTCCGGACCCTTGCACATGTAGTAGGGGTACTGCACCAGGGCTCCGGGACTCGGATTCTGCGGATAGACCAGCGGTCCGCGATTCGTGAGGCAGTCCGGAAGAGCGGCACAGCAGGGTTGCATGCAACAGCAACCGTTCTTCAGCAGGCAACAGCCCGCAAGGCAGCTTCCCTCCAGGCAGGATCCCTTTTCGGGTCCGACGTAATGGTAGAAGAATTCGTGATGAGGCAGGCAACCGGGAGCACAAGCATCGTCGCAACCACCCTGAGCGCAAGCGGCCGCAGGCGATTGAGCCCGAACGACGCCCGGGGCAGTCGCGCAGCCAGCGAAGAGCGGGCTAATGAGACAGATCGCAAGTCCGCAAACCAGTTTTCCATTCATGGTTTCGCATTCCCCAAAAATCGCTTGCTCTTGCCGGGGCGGGCGCCGATTTAGGTCTCGCGACCTGGCACCCAAGCTTGTTATCGGCCAAAGCACCGTCACGACGTGAAAAATCGTCATCTCGGCCATTTTTTGCCGCACCGTCAAACTCCATCGAGCTTGCAGAATCCGTGCAATCGCGATAAATTACCGCAGCCGAGAGTTGGCGGCATGCGGCCCTCTCGACGAGTAATAACTCCCTAATTGACAATGAGTTATTACTAGCAAGACCTGCTGCGGCGGGTTAAGAAAAGACTCGGATTGCTTTCTCATCCGAGACAACACGCAGCAACGGAGCGGCTTTCGCACAGTCCCCACAATCGAGTCCCCCAAGGGAGTGCCGGGGTGTTCGTCTCTGCATCGACTCATTGCTTCTCTGATCGCCCATTCGACGATGCGTGCCAACAATTCGTCGAGCTTGAATTCGACAAAGTCGAGATCTGGCTCGATGAGAAGAGCCAGCATCTGCGTCCGTCGGAAGTTGCCCCCAATCCAGAGCAGTTTTATGCACGCTACCGTGAGACGACCCGTTTGACACCGGTCGGATTCAGCCTGCAGCACGATGTACCGGCCTCCACGCTCGCCGGATTGGCGAAGGCGGCCAAATTGCTGCGAGTGACACAAATCACTCTTCCTGCATCGCCGCTCGGGACACCGTTCAATACCGAGGTCGACCGTCTCCGCGAATTTGTCCGGCTGACAAGCGAGGACGGTATTCGCCTTTCGATCAAGACCGAGAGCGGGTCTCTCACCGAAGATCCACACACGGCTGTTGAGTTGTGTCAGGCCGTGCGCGGACTTGGGATCACGCTCGACCCCAGCTACTACATGCTTGGGACGAACGCGGGGCGGTCTTATGACCAGGCCTTCCCGTACGTCTACCACACGCATTTGCGCGATTCGACGGCCCAGAGCCTGCAGGTGCAGGTCGGACTGGGCGAACTTGATTACACGCGGCTGATTAATCAGCTCAAGCGACGCTCGTACAATCGTGCCCTGTCAATCGAGATCCTGCCGACGCCCGAGAATGTGGCGGACCGGCCACTGGAACTCCGCAAGCTGCGGATGCTCCTCGACACGCTGCTTTAAGCGACGGTGCCAGACAAGCTTCAGGTGTAGTCGGACGGGTTGCCGAAGAGGCCGATTGGCGCGCCGGTTCCGGTTCCGCCCTTGAGAGGCCCTTTGCGTTTTCGCTGCAGTGGTTCGGGAGGCACTTCCGGCTCTTCCACTCTCTTTTCTTCCGGTCGGGCGATGAGTGCCTTGAGTGACAGGCCGACTCGCTTCCGCTCGACATCCACTTCCAGAATTTGAGCCGTCACGATCTGGTGCACTTTGAGAACGTCAGATGGGTGCCGCACCCGTTTGTGATCGAGCTCGCTGACGTGAATCAGCCCTTCCAGGCCCGGCTCGAGTTCCACGAAAGCGCCGAAGTCGGCGATCCGGGTCACTTTGCCGCTAATGGTCGAGTTCGCCGGAAATCGTTCGGCCGCCGTCGACCATGGATTCTGCGCGAGCTGCTTCATTCCCAGACCGATTTTTTTCTTCTCGCGGTCTAGCGACAACACTTTCACATCGACTGTTTGCCCCTCCTTGACGGCTTCAGACGGATGCTTGAGGCGTTGCCAGCTCATTTCGCCGATATGCAGAAATCCGTCCGTGCCCCCCAGGTCAATGAAGGCGCCGTAATCTTTAATCGTCTTGACGCGGCCCGTGTAAGTCTGCCCGACGTCGACCGTCTGCCAGAATTTTTCCTCAGCCTCTTGTCGTTCGATTTGCAGGAAGGCGCGACGGCTAACGACGAGATTTCTCTTTCGCGGGTTAACCTCGACAACCTCGACGCGAAGTTTCTGCCCGACGAAGGGATTCAAATCCGAAACGAACCCCAGCTCAACCTGGCTCGAGGGCAGAAAAGCCCGTAACCCGCTGACCGTGACTTCCAGACCTCCCTTGTTCGTGCGATTGACAATGCAATCGACGATCTGTCCTTTAGCCAGAGATTCCCAATTGCCGGCGATTCGCCGGACTCCTTTGGGAAGATTGAGATAAATGAGTCCCTCTTCGGCAGCGATGCGGTCGACGAGCACTTCAAGTCGCTGACCAACCTCGGGCTTCTTGCCGGAGACGAATTGGCGCAGCGGAATCACGCCAGGCGAGCGGTATCCCAATTCAAAAAAGACATTGTCAGCGTGGATCGATTGGATCTTGCCGGTCAGGTGCTGGCCGGCTTCGAGCATTTCTTCCGCCGGCTTCTCGTCCTGAGCGGCAGATTCCTCAACCGACGCCTGGGTTGCCACCCCGGCGGGCTCGAGTTCTCCGCTGGCCATGGCCGCTTCGATTTCCGCCTCCATCTGGGCATCAAGATCTTTGACCGGAGGCGGAACCTCAATCGGCGGCGCCGACCGTCGCTCGGGCGAAGCCTCGCTCGAGTTGCTCTCGAAATCGGCAGTCTGCGGCGATTCTTGAGACGCACTTTGCGGAGTTGACGGTGCATCCGAGGTCGCACTGTCAGACGATGCGTCGTCACTCGGGGCATTTGGACGCAGCGACGGAATCGACTTTGCTTGAGTTTCATCAACCGTTGGATTGAGTCGGGCACGGCGGAACGCGCCCAGCGGCGTCTCCTGGTTCATCGTGCCATCGTCGACTTCAGACGCTGTTTCAGAGCCCGCCGGACGTTCGATCGGCTCGGCGGTCGTCTGCATGTCCATTCGTTCCCCAACCTCAGGTTCACGAATGGCGTTTGCGTGCTGAGGAGTGCTGTCGTCGATCATCACGAACTCATCCCGTCGGCTCTTAGTCGCCGATTCTCGAACATAGTCGCGTTGGCTCTTGGCGGTTGGATGCGGCAGATTAGCAACGATGAATCTCAGAGTCGCGGGCTCGATTACCGCCCAGCATAAGATAGTCGAAGCCCGGCCAATCCGCTACTGGCAGCGAGTATTGGCGCCCGTTTCAAAGCTCGGCGCCTATCTGGCGAACCGGCGATTGGACAGCGATAATCTGGCTGACAACTCACTTGTCCTCGCCGCCAAAGCGCCGACTTCGCCTCGAAAACCAAAAATCGGGTTGAGCGATGACTAATGCCGTCCAAACGACCAATAACTCCGAGCACATGCGCAGCCCGGAGATCCTATGCGCCGAAAACAGCCGATTACTCATTGTCGACGTGCAGGAGAAGCTGTTGCCTTTGATCCCGGTTGCCGACCGGCTCGTCCACAATTGCCGTCGTTTGCTCGACGGCGCCAAAATCATGTCGATTCCAGCGTTCGGCACGGAGCAGTACCCGCAGGGTCTGGGACGCACGAGCGCCGAACTGGCGCAGCGCATCGGCCCGATGCCCGGTAAAGTGTGCTTCAGTTGCGTCCCCGCGCTCGAGTGGGGAGAGGCGACCGAGTTGGCCGATGATCGTGACCAGATCGTGGTCGCCGGGATGGAAACGCACGTTTGTATCCTCCAAACAGTGCTCGACCTGATCGCCGGCGGATTTCGCGTGTATGTTCCCGCGGACGCCGTGGCCAGCCGTTCCAAGCTGGACTGGCGCATCGCGCTCGAGCGAATGGCCTCATCGGGAGCGACGATTACGACCGTCGAATCGGTCCTGTTTGAGTGGTGCGGGCGAGCCGGGACGCCGTTCTTCAAAGAGATTCAAAAGTTAATCATCGAGGGATGAGGAATTCGTTCCGTTCCCGAATCAGTGAATCGCCTGCCCGGGGACCTGTCTCAACAAGAAAATCGCAATGAGCTCGAACCTGCCTGACGCCGTCAATCCACCCCGCCGAGTCCTCATGGGGCCAGGCCCCAGCGAGGTTTCGCCGCGCGTGCTGGCCGCTTTGTCGGCTCCGACTGTCGGGCATCTCGACCCCTATTTTCTGCGGATCATGGA
>CAYWOV010000199.1:0-6097 GCA_964459965.1 uncultured Planctomycetaceae bacterium
GATGCCCGCCATCCAGAATCCGTTGCTACCGAAGTGCATGAACGTCGTTTCGCCCGTTTTGGCATCTTTCCGCAACGTCTTACGGTAGGAAGGGCAATAACAGCCAGCCCACGCCACAGCCCGCGCCGATCATCACGAGTACGAGCAGTTCGCGATGGAGCCGCACGACATTGGCGCGCCACAGGCGCCAATACAGAATGACCAAGACGGGCGCTTCTGAGAAGGCAACGGCCCAGATCACTCCGGTGAGCCCCCAGAAGTGCCAACCGAGGGGGACCGTCGCCACGACCCACAGCGTCCGCAAGGCAAGACCACTGGCAATGCTCTGCAGCGCGTCGATCGCCGTGCAACAAACGTTGAGTGGATGGTAGACGCATTTCATGGCCGTACGGATGCACAGAATCTGAAACATCCATCCCGCCTCCCAAAAGTTGGGAGACTTGTAGAGAATCAGCTTGACGAGCCCGCTGCCGGCAACCATGGCCACGCCGAGCGGCGGCAAATGCAGCGCATCGACGGCCAGCCGCGTTCGATAAAACATGCGGCTCAAGTCCCAGGGTCGGTCGCGAAAGGTCTTGGAGTAAAGTGGGTATAATACCTGCCGCGATAACCGCATATTGAGCGTGGTGAGCGGTTCGGCCAGATTGATCGCCACGCCGTACACACCGATCTTGCCGATGTCGACGAATTTCGCCAGAAACAGCACGTCCATCTGCCGGGCGACGAATTCCAAGACGCTGCTCACAAAAACCCACTTGCCGAAATGATATTGCGCCCGCGCGCATTCGCGGTCCCATTGGAAGCGGCTTTTCGGACCGGGCAAGGCCAGATGTGAAAGCACTAGCACGACGACGCAGCCCAAAATCGCGCCTGCCGGAAAGGCCCAGACCGTCGCACTCATCAAAGCCCAGGAAATCGTGACCAAAAGTGCGGTGAGTTGGCGGAGGAATTCGAGTGCCGTCACCCGAAAGAGCTGCATGTGGCGAAAGCACCAGTGCACAGCCACGGCATCGAAGCTGTCGATCAAGACTGTCAGGCCGACGACCGGAATCAAGAACCACAAAATGGGCTGGCCGTAAAACCACGCATAAGGCACTGCCAAGATGCAGCACGCCAGCCACAACCCGATGCCTCGCACGACTTGCATGGTCCAAGCCGTGTTGAGAAAGATCGGTTCGTCGCCCCGAGGATCGCGGATCACGGCCGGGCCGGAACCAATCGCGGTAAAATAAGCGAGTCCCTCGAGAAAGACGTTGGCCAGGCGGTAGAGGCCGTATGCGTCGCGGTTCAAGAGTCGAGTGAGCACGACGCTGCTGACCAGCCGCAGCACCTGGGCGCCGCCGAAGCCGGCCATCGTGACGACCGAACCACGTACGACGAGTGCCCGCAACCCTTGGCGGGTTGGCTCGACAGGGGTGATAACCGCGGCAGTCGTGCCGCCGCTGGAACCAGCAGCACCGACACCACTCGCTTCGCCGCCTGAGCCGTCGGGTGCTCCAAGGTCGGTCGGGCCGGATGCGGGAGAGACGGTCATTTCGCGCTGAAGTTAGCCGCCGGAAGCGAATGAGTCCAGCCAGAGTGCTGTTCACATCGACATTGAATTGCGCTTGATTGGGCCCGATACTTCACTCAGACCTTTCGGCACGTATTGCGGCATGACAACTCAATGAAAATCCTGTTCCTCCACGGCTGGAATTCGGTTCCGGGCGGACGGAAACCAAGCTACCTCATCGAGCACGGGCACGAAGTTCTTAACCCCGCCCTGCCAGACGACGACTTCGCAGAATCTGTCCGCATCGCGCAAACGGAGTTTGAGCGCGATCGGCCCGTCGTCATCGTCGGCTCGTCTCGCGGCGGGGCCGTGGCGATGAATGTCCAATCTGGCGACACGCCCCTTGTTCTGCTCTGCCCCGCCTGGAAACGATGGGGCACGGTCAAGAAAGTCAAACCGCAGACGGTGATCCTGCACTCGCGGTCCGACGATGTGATTCCCTACGGCGAAAGTGAGGAACTCATTCAGATCAGCGGCCTGTCGGCGTCGGCACTGATCGAAGTCGGAACCGATCATCGGCTGGCCGATCCCGAACCGCTGAAAGCCATGCTCGAAGCGTGCGAGCAGGCGACAGTACGCACACGAATCGCCTGAGGATGGGTAAAATGCATGTCCGAACACATGAAAGCGCTCATGGAGCGCATGCGCTTGCAGACGGAATAATGCGTCCGCGGTTATTTCGGGGGACCACGGTGCAGCACCCAAAAGTCGTCACTATGCCAAAGAACTTCGCCGTGCGTTCGTCGGGCGATTGAGACAAATTGCTCGTCGGCCGTGCGGACCAGCAGCACGTCGATGTAGCGATTGTTGTCTTCAAGGAACTTTTGAATACGAACGCGATCTCCTTCTTCCTTCGGATCGAGTTCTTGAAGCTCCGGGACGAGAGTCACCAATGACTGCGGATATTCGGGCCGCAGCTTAACGGGAAAGTAGTAATGGGCTGCCTCGTAGTTGCTGAGCAGGACGCCGTTGCTCCACAAAGCCGCGTTACCGTCGCAATGTAGCAGCGGATCGGCCTGGAAGCGTGAGATCGGGATTGTGCCGATCTCATAGATCCGCTGGCTGGGAGGAATCGTTGCCGCCGCCTTCTTCACTTCGAGCATTTGGCCGCTAGCGGAGGACGCGTACTCCCAAATCGCCGCCGTGTGCAAGGCGAAGCCGACCGCAACGAGCAGGCCGGTTGTGACGTTGAGCGCACGTCCGACATCGAATCGAATATAAACCACGAGCAAAGTAATCGACAGCAACATCACGCGGAAGGGTAGGAATGTCCCGTTCTCAGGCGTTCCGTCCGGCATGAAAAACGCTAAGGTGATGCCGCCAAGACCAATCACAAACCAGCCAAGGCGTCGGTAGATCCTCGATCGAAAGTCGATGACGAAGGTTCCAATCGCCTGCACAACGGCGGCCGCCAGCAGCAACACAAACGGCTCGAACAGGATTCGCGAAAGAACAAATTTGGCGACGCTTGTTTCTTCCGGCGCGCCGCTCGCGGAGCCGATCGTGGTGAAGGGGATCAGATGCCGCATCAAGCCGATGCAATCACCCCGCGCGAGCAACATGAGCCATGATCGCGCGCTGAGAAGATGGAGTCCCTCGAGGTGACTCCAATCGAAAGCGATTCCGCCTCCCTGCGCCGTGCTGATGCTCCTGTAGAGAACCAGCAGGGGAGCGGTCGCGAGCAAGGTTGCGGCCGTCCACAACAGACGGCGAGCGGCCCCGTTCGTCGAATCCGTCAATGCCAAAACGGCAATCGTTCCCGCCGCAAAAGCCCACGGGACGAGGTGACAGAAAAACGTGCACACGAGCAAGCCGCCGATCGCGAGAGACCGTGTCAAATTCAGTCGCTCTCGAACGCGCACATAAAGGGCAATCACGCACAGTGCTGCCGCGACGCCGAGCGAGAAACTCTCGAATCCCATGGCCCAAGCGCGGCCAGTCGCCAGACACGCGGCGAATGCTGCCGTCCACAACCATCCGCGAGCGGAACCAACTTCACTGCGCAGCCAAAGCGTGGCCGCAATCGGCGCAACCCCAATCACGGTCAGCATGACCCTGGGGACAAACGACAGTGGAAGAATCTTCAGAAGGGCCATCAACAGCAGGGTACCCCCCCAATTCGGAAGGGGTTTCCACGCGACTTCGTAAATGGACGTAGTGGGGCCGTGGCCCGCGAGTGACTCGTTGACGATGGTCGCGTTGTAGAGGTGCGACGGTCCGTCTTGCGTGGCTATGAGCGGCCACCACCAAACCGGCAAGAACAACAGCACAAGCAAGCCGCCGAAGGCGAGCAAACGTGCCGTCGACTTGGAACGCTCGCATCGCGGCAATTCGCGATCGCCAGCCATTGCCGTCTGTACCGTCATAATCGGCATTTCCGATTGCACTTTTTACCGACGGCCCGACCGACAATAGGGCGATTGTACGCGCGCCGGACGGTCCCGTGCGACAGATTGACGGATTGTCTCTCGGGCGACACGAGCGGCATTCATTTTGCGGGGAGGCGCAACGGCGTCGGGGCGCCCGATCAAGATTTCGCGATTTGGAGGGTGCGGCGAACGCCACAATTCTCGGCCCTTGACTGGGCTGGTAGCATTTACCTTGAGACTGAGGGCCGGTATTGTCAAATCACGTACGGATGGGTGAGTTTGCGGGCAACCCGAGCCAGTCGTTTGTTGACGATTGGCGATTGATCTGCGAACTCAAGTGGCGGAGCCGAAAAACCGATGGCCCTCGGCGACCTGACGAAATCAGCCGAAGTCTTAAGTCTGAGCGACTTTTTGAACCCTATCGACCGGGACGCCTTGCGCGACCAGGTTCGTCGCTCGACCCCTGTCCGGAATTTCCTGATCGACAATTTCCTGCGTCAGGACTTCGCAGAACGCGTTGCCGACGCGTTTCCGCCTTATGAAGAGGCAATCGCCCTCGGTCGGTCGTTCAAGGCGGTGAACGAGAAGGGAAAGGTCCAAGTCACCGATTCATCTCGGTTTGCCGAGCCGATCCGCGAGCTGAATCACGTCCTGTCATCGCCCGAATTCTGCGAGCTGATTTCGCACGCACTGGGAATTCCCAAGCTCTTGGCCGATGAACAGCTGGTCGGCGGAGGAATGCACCAGACGGCGGCCCGAGGCCATCTCGACGTCCATGTCGATTTCAATTATCTCGAAGACCGCGGCTGGCATCGCCGGGCCAATTTGCTGGTCTTCTTGAATCGTGGCTGGCAGCCCGAATGGGGAGGCGAATTTGAGCTGTGGGATGCCGACGTCAAAGATCGGCACCACGCCCATCTGCCGATCTTCAACCGGTGTGTGCTGTTTGAGACCAATGAAATCAGCTTCCACGGCGTCACCGCGGTCAAGTGCCCACCGGGTCAGACGCGCAAGTCTTTCGCCGCGTATTACTACACGACGGAAGCACCCGCACATTGGAACGGCCAAGCCCACTCGACGGTTTTTCGCGCCAGGCCGGATGAGTTTCTCAAGGGGACTTTGGCTATGCCCGCCGAAAAGGCAAAACGCTGGCTGAGCCAGACAATTCGGCGCGTGAAGCAAAAGACGCTAGGTTAGCCCGGTATGAAGCCGCACTTCCTGGTGATCGGCGCCGCCAAATGCGCCACCACAACAATACGTACCCTTTTGGGACGACATCCCGGCATCTTTATGGTGCCGACGGAGTCGCAGTTCTTTAACGACGACTCCGTCTTCGCCCGGGGATGTGGTTGGTACGATTCGCTGTTCGCTGCTGCCGGCAGCGCGCAGTGCCGCGGCGAAGGCTGCAACGCCTACACGATGAAGGAGGCATTTCCGCATGCCTTCGAACGGCTGACCGCCTATGCACCGCAACTCAAACTGATTTATGCGGTGCGCGACCCGTTCGAGCGGATCGAGTCGTTCTGGATGGAGCTGCGGTCACAGCACCCCGATTATGTCCATTACGATTTCAACAAAGCGGTCGACGTCAACCACGACTGGCTGACCGATCCCTCGAACTACCTCTCGCAACTGGAACCGTACCGCCGGTTTTACGGTGACGAGTCGATTCACGTCGTTTTCTACGAAGATTTCCGCGCCGACCCCGGTCTCGTGATTCGGGGCTGCTTCCGATTTTTGGGCGTGGACCCGGATATTGACGTGGGAGCCTCGACCGAGCGGCTCAACGGGTATGAGAGCAAATTCATCGCGGCACCAATTTTGTCGCAATTGCGTTCGATTCCCTTTTATCGCCGGGCCATCGACCGGCTCCCTTTCGGTCCACGCGATTTGATCGCGCGAACGCTTTTGTACCGGAAGATCCGGCAAAGGCCGGGCTGGCATCCCGACACGCGTGCCTGCGTGGCCGAGCACTTGCGAGACGATTTGCATAAGTTTCTCGCGCAACAGGGAAAGCCGCCCGACTTCTGGAACTTAGACGGCGTGCTGGACGTGGTTAACGACGCCGTGGTAGAAGAAGCATGACACTGTCCATGAAGACCAAAGCAGGCGACCATCGTGCGGAGAAGCGGTCCGGACCGAGCGAGGCGGAGCTACCGATCGACCCGGTGTGGGC
>CAYWOV010000200.1:0-6095 GCA_964459965.1 uncultured Planctomycetaceae bacterium
TTTTGTCGACCGCCTCTTTTCGGGCCAGCGGCGAAAGTCGGGTGTACGCGTCGCGGAGTTCGGTCAACATTTCGGTCATCGATTGCCAGCGCTCGCGCGGATCGAGATCAAGTCCTTTCATGATGGTGCAGCCGATCTGCGGATCGAGCTGGACGACTTCCTGGATTTCTTGAGACTTTTGGTTGATCCGCTTGAGGACCATTTCGAGGCTGGCCCCGGTGACCGACGGCCAGGGGAGCGCCCGGCAGTACATTTCGTAGCAAGTCACGGCGTACGAAAAAACGTCAATCCGTTGGTCGGTCCGTTGCCTTTTGATCAACTCGGGCGCCATGTAGTTGGCCGTGCCCGTGCGGTTGCCCGGTTCCTGGAAAGCTGCCGTATTGGGGACGACCAATCCGAAATCGATGAGGCGGGTCGAATTGTCCTTGTCGACGAGGACATTCCGCGGGCAAATGTCCCGGTGGATCCAGTTTTCCTTGTGCAGGTACTCGATCGCCTCGCCCAGCTCAATCATGATCCGCAAACGATGTTCCTGCATGACGTCGTTTTGCACGTCGACAAGATAGGCCAGGCTGATTCCCTCGATCAGTTCCATCACGATGTACTGCTCGCCGCGAGTCGTCCGCCCATGTTCGAGCGTGTGGACGATATGCGGGTGATTCAACTGGCAGGCAACTTCGCCTTCGGTGGGCTTCACTCGATCGGAAAAACGAGATTCATAGCGCAGCGTCTTTTCCATATCGAGGATTTTGAGCGCGACGATACGGCCAATGTTTCGGTCCATGGCCCGCCAGACCTTGGACATGCTGCCCGTGCCCAGGCGGCTGATCAGGTCAAACCGCTGCGAAATGTCGGTCTTTGGCGACGTGTCTCGCCGGCGGAAAAAGGACCTGAGAAACTTCATGTCCACTCACATCGTGCAGTAGTCGATCAATCGGGCGATCTCGATGCCCAAGTCTTTACGATCGACGATTCGATCGACAAAGCCGTGCTCCAACAGAAACTCACTCGTTTGGAAACCCTTCGGCAGCGAGATTTTTACGGTGGAGGCGACGACTCGCGGCCCGGCAAATCCGATTAACGCTCGCGGCTCGGCCAGCACAACGTCCCCCAACGAGGCGAAGCTGGCCGCCACTCCTCCCATTGTCGGGTTCGTGAGGACAGAAATAAAGAGACCACCGCTTTGATGATAACGGGCCAAGGCAGCCGAGACCTTGGCCATCTGCATCAGCGACAAGATCCCTTCGTGCATTCGGGCGCCGCCGCCAGACGCACTGACGATCACGAGCGGCAAATGCTTGTCGGTCGCGGCTTCAATCGCCCGAGTCAGTTTTTCGCCGACGACCGACCCCATGCTTCCCATAATGAAGGCCGAATCGGTGACTCCGAAGACCAGCGGCCGGCCGCGCAGATAACCGCGGCCGACGACACACGCTTCCCGCATCCCGGTCCGCGCCTGTTCGTCAACAAGGCGGTCCGCGTAGGCCCTCTTGTCGACGAATCCCAGCGGATCCTTGGGTGCCAGGTTGTCAAACCATTCTTCGAAGCTGTCTGTGTCGAGCAGCAGTTTGATCCGTTTACTGGCTGAAATATAAAAGTGGTGTCTGCACTCCGGACATACCTCGCCAGCCTGCTCGACGACCTGGCGAAAAAGCGTCTGCTTGCAATTGTCGCAGCCGATCCACAGACCCTCGGGAACTCCTCGTTTACGTCTCGGCGGGGGCACGGAATCGGATTCCAGTTCGGATTTTTCGACGGAGCTCATTCCGGCGCTCTCCGTGGAGCGATCGTCGGCAAGTCGGCGGACCCGGAAGCAGTCGGCCCGTTGCCCGGGGACGGAACTCCGTCGTGTTGTTCCATTTGACCGTTGTCGCCGTTGACCGCTTTGTCAGCAAATGCTTTCTTAACGTCCAGCGTCGCGTCGTCAAGCTTCGGAGCGCCATTGCCCGCTTTTCGACCATTCCGCCCTGCCGCGCCGTGGTCGACCCCGTTGCCGTTTCGGTCTTGGCCAATTGCCGAGGCCGAGGCAATGACCGATCTTGTTCCTTCGTCTTCCGAGAGATGCAAGAATTCGATGCGGCGCTCCGGCTCGTTGCAGTTTGCACTTTCTGGAAGCTCGGGACGACAGCCGCGGAGCACACAGCCGATCAACGTCGCCAGTGGCTCGGACGCGACGATGCCGACGTTGCGCTTGCGCTTCAAGCACTTCCGCAGTCCGCGTTCGATGCGTTCCACGGCCTGCGCCAATGTTTCGCCCTCGGGCAAACAGACAGTCTCTGGCGATTCCTGCCACTGTTTAAAGACTTTAGGGTATTTCCGCCGGGCATCGTCGACTTGCAGCCCCTGCCACAAGCCGTGATTCAAATTGCGGAAGTCAGCCGATTCCTTATACGTGGCCCCGCATTCACCACAAATGGCGATGGCCGTCGAGCGCGCCGGCTCACAGGGGGCGGAGTAAACCACGTCCAACCGCACGCCCTGCAACTGTCGCACAACAAGTTCGACTTGTTCCTGGCCGCGGCGGCTCAGCGGCAGGTCGAGCGAACCCTGGATGCGATTCTGTTCATCGAAATCCGTGCACCCAGGGCGGATCAAGACCACGTCTGGCATACGGTCCTTTACTATTGGATCAAAGCGGCACGAGATGCGTTCGTGCCTGCTCGGTCAATTCCTGAATGGCTTGGCCGTAATCCCCACCGTCGGTGCGGCCTCGGTCAAAAATGGCACTCCCGACGACAAACACGTTTGCCCCGGCTTCGGCCGTCTCAGCGACTGTTTCGTGTTCAATGCCACCGTCGACCGACAGCAGCGTTGTCCGCGGCAAATGCGCTCGCAACCACTTGAGTTTGTCGAGCGCAGCGGGGATAAATTTCTGGCCCCCAAATCCCGGTTCCACACTCATCACCAATACGAGATCAGCCGCGTCCAAAAACGGCTGAAGAGACTCGACGGGTGTCTTTGGATTAATCGCCAAGCCTGCGGCAGCCCCTTTGGCGTGGATCTGCTCGATGAGCGACCTGGGCTCTGGAACCACCTCGAGATGAAACGTAAGCAGGTTGCAGCCCGCTTTCAAATAATCGTCGGCGTAGCGGGCCGGGTCGGAAATCATCAAATGGGCCTCGAACGGCAAATCCGTCAACTCGCGGAGCCGTTCGATGACCATGGGTCCGTAACTGAGATTCGGGACGAAATGGCCGTCCATCACGTCGAGGTGCAACATCGGCGCGCCGGCCGATTCCAGCAGCTCGACCTCCCGATGGAGATTGCCGAAGTCGCATTTGAGCATCGACGGGGCAATCAGCGGGATCGAGTGCGCGAGTCGTTCGAGAACCGCCTGTCGGTTCGTCAAAATGGAAGTCGTCCTCGCTCGGCGTTCAATCCATTGCCATCAGGCCGTCTGGCATTTGGGTTTCAACCATGAAACCCTGGCGTTCGGCGCAGGACATCGAAGTCAATTGCCGGTCCGAGTAACCGGCGATTGGTCCGGCACACCCTCAAGCGCGCCGATTCCAACCATCGAGTCCCCTATTTTGACCAACCCCTCGGATCGCGTCCAGTCGAAACTCTTTGACCATCGACTTTTGGGCCGACAGACCGGCCACTCGTTTCCGAGATCGGGAGTCGGAACCAGAGGCAAATAGGCGACTTGGGACATCTGGTCTGCGGAAGACTTTGTCCAATCGGCCCGCGACTCGCCTATACTTGGTGCGATTCGTATTCGTGACTTCACACCGCTGAGGAAGGAATACCGATGGCCGTAAAACCGATTCCCGAGGGCTTTCACACCGTCACCCCGTATTTAGTCGTGGAAGGCGTCGACAAATTGATTGATTTCGTCAAAGCGGCATTTGGTGCGAAAGAAGTTCTTCGCCATAAAGGTCCTGGCGGGATGACCATGCATGCGGAAGTAGAAATTGGCGATTCGCACATCATGATGGGACAGGCAAGCGAGCGGGCGAAGGCGATGCCGGCAATGCTGTATCTCTACGTCAACGACGTGGATGCGACGTACAAGCAGGCGATTCAGGCGGGGGGCAAGTCGATCACGGAGCCCACGAATATGTTTTACGGCGATCGCAGCGGTGCCGTCGGCGATCCGTTCAACATTCAATGGTGGATCGCAACACATATCGAAGATGTTTCCGAGGAAGAAATGGCCCGACGGATGCACGCCCAGAGCAAATGACCAGGTGCGAATGATCCGCCTCGATCATCGCTACCCTCGCAAAATGTCGTAAAATAAATAAGAGTTGATGCGAGTGCGACGGCAGAGCGAGCAAACCGGTTGATACCGGCGATTCGGTTGGCAAAGGAAAAATCAGTGCGCGGTCCTCGCCTTGGGTGTTTGATCGGTCTCATTGGAGCCGTCGTTTCGGCGGCCGCGGCGAGAGGGGCTGAAGCTCCGGATTTTACGCGGGACGTGCGGCCGATCCTCAGCGAGCACTGTTTCAAGTGCCACGGTCCTGATGACGCAGCCCGGCAGGCGAAGCTGCGGCTCGATCTGCGCGAGGCGGCGGTAGCAAAGACCGAGTCGGGCAATCTCCCGATTGTTCCGGGTAAGCCGGACGTCAGCGAAGTCGTGCGGCGAATCGCAGCGCACGATCCCGACGAGATGATGCCTCCGCCTTCGGCCAACAAGCCGCTTAGCGATGAGAAGAAGCGGATTCTCCGCGACTGGATTGCCGCCGGAGCGCCCTACAAGGCCCACTGGGCGTTCGTGCCGCCGAACCAGGTTTCGCCCCCGTCAATTCACGAGGCGGCCTGGCCACGAAGCTCGATTGACCGGTTTGTCCTCGCCCGATTGGAGTCCGCCGGTCTGAAGCCGGCCGCGGAAGCCGATCGGTACACGCTCGTCCGCCGCGTTTCGCTCGATCTCATCGGTCTGCCCCCCACGCCAGAAGAGGCCGACGCCTTCGTCAATGATCAGTCGCCCGATGCCTACGAGCGACTAGTGGATCGTCTCCTGGCCTCTCCGCACTACGGAGAACGGTGGGGCCGACGTTGGTTAGATCTAGCCCGGTACGCTGACACGAACGGTTATGAGAAGGACCGCGTGCGATCGATCTGGCCGTACCGCGACTGGGTGATCGAGGCCATCAATGCCGGTCTGCCCTTCGATCAATTCACGATCAAACAACTCGCCGGCGACATGCTGCCCGGTGCGACGGTTTCCGACCGGATTGCCACGGGATTTCATCGCAACACCATGCTCAATGAAGAGGGCGGCATCGATCCGCTGGAATATCGCTTTTATGCGATGGTTGACCGCGTCGGCACCACCGGCGTCGTTTGGCTCGGCCTGACCGTCGGCTGTGCGCAGTGCCACACTCACAAGTTCGATCCCATCCCACATCGGGACTACTACCGCATGATGGGACTGCTGAACAACGCGGACGAAACCGAAGTCGACGTACTCGACACGCACATGTCGGCTCGGCGATCGCACATCGAGCACGAAATCGCCTCTGCCGAGGCCGCTCTTCCCGATCGTTTCCCGCCGGGCGGCCGGGCAGGCCGAGCGAATTTCGACAAGAAACAAGAAGAATGGAACCGGACGGAATCGGCACGCGCAATCCCCTGGACACGGCTGCACCCGACCAGCGCCAAAGCGACGCTGCCGCACTTGCGCGTGCTGCCCGATGACTCGATCCTTGCCAGCGGTGACGAAAGTAAAAGCGACCGGTACCAGGTTGACTTCGACAATTTGCCAGGCGAGATCACGGCCATCCGCCTCGAGGCGCTGCCCCACGCGTCACTACCCAAACATGGCCCCGGGCGAGTGTTCTACGAAGGGCCGTTTGGCGATTTCGAGCTGAGCGAGTTTACCGCAACCGCCGATGGAGCGCCGGTCCATTTCAAGGCGGCGACCCAGTCGTTTGCCTCCAATCCTGGCGGGGCGGCCGCGGCGATCGACGGCAACCCGCTGACGTCCTGGACGGTGAACGGCGGCCAAGGAAAAGCCCATGCCGCTGTCTTCATTTTGGAAAAACCGCTGCGAAACGTTAAGCGGCTATCCGTCGGCATGCTCTGCGAATACTACTATGCAGCCGGCCTCGGCCGGTTTCGGATTTCTGCGTCCACGAGTCCCTTCGCCG
>CAYWOV010000201.1:0-3321 GCA_964459965.1 uncultured Planctomycetaceae bacterium
GGCGCGGGCCACATTCCCGAAGCAGTGAATATTCCCGTCGACGACTTACGCTCCCGATTGGGCGAATTGCCGCGAGACCGAGAGATCGCCGCCTATTGCCAGGTCGGCCAGCGAGGCTATGTGGCCACCCGCATCCTGCGGCAGGCGGGCTTCAACGCGGCCAACGTGAGCGGCGGCTACAAGACGTACGAACTCTACAATCCGAAGGTCTCGAAATGACCCGCGCGGAGGGTCATTCGATGACATCGTCCAGACGCGAGATGCCCACGACACCATCGCAGCGCACCAGTACGCGCTGACGGTTGCAATTGACGCCGTGCCGTTTGGCGTCGATCACGTAGAGGTCGCGGGTCGTCGTTGCATCGCGCAGATCGTGCACGTCCGCGTTTTCGACGATGTAATACGGGCCGTCGGTGCCGCGGTATGTGCCCAGAATCACGAAGCGGCTGGTCAGATCGAATACGATCACGTGCCCGACCAGCGATTCCAAGGCTGATGCGCTCGCCATTCTCGCGCGAACCTCCGCCGGCCGGGAAAACCCGCCTCTCGTCAGGGAACGAAACGGTATTTGCCTTTGTTGTCCTTGGCAATTCCCCGCAGTTGTTCCGCTCCCTCTTCGGTGACGAATGCGATCGTGTGCACCACGATTTTGTGTTCGCGATTGTATCTCGCGACCGTGTCGCGGGTCGTCGGCGGGATCTCGCCGTCGGTGAGGAAATAGACGACCTGCGGCTTCAACTTGAGCGCCCGTTCGAGCGCATCCTCGGGAGCCGTATCGCCGTCGGGCTGTAGCGTCTTGATCCACTTGATGACCTTGGCGCGATTACCGGGCGTAGCAGCCGTCAGTTTGGCGGAATGCTGGCCCAGCATGGGAAACGTCACCGCGTTGAAGAAATAGACGAAGAATTTCTGCTGCGGGACCATCGCGTTGAGCGAGCGGATCAACTCGTCGACCGCGCGGTCGAACCGCCGTCCGTCGTTCATGCTGCCCGACATGTCGACGACAAAAACAACCGTGTCGGCTCGAGCTCGGGTGCCGAAAAAGCCGACTCCCTTTCCCGAGCCTCCGCCACCCGTCCCGAGTGAGGCGACCGCGTCGAAATGGCCGGCGCCGGTGCCCGACCCAGAGCTTCCCGCAAGGGCACCCTCAACCGCCGGCACAGCATCGACAGTTGTGGTCGCGGTCTTCTCAACATCGGTTCCTTTGCCCGGATCCGGGGTGCCGATTGTCACACTGTCGACGAGTTCGCCATCCCCTTGTTCCGTGCCGATACCACCATCGATGGACGTTCCGGCATGTTCCGTTTTAACGGGAATGAGCAAGGCGGCCAAAACGAGGAGACACAGCAGATGGAGCACCAGCGACAGGCCGGCCGCATTCCATTCGGTGCGCGTCGGCACCGGAATCGGGGAATTCGTGGCAGGAACGGCAACCGGCGAGATCGCCGGACCGGCTGGTGGAAAGAGGGCGGAAGCCCCGGCGGCGGGCGCCAATTCCGTTTGGGCAATGCTCATGGCTGACAGGTCGTGACGATTGGACTGGAATAACGAAACGGGCCCGACCCAGCTTTGAGTTTGCGCGATGGCATGACGAAACTCAACCTCTCTTGCGCCGGGTGGATAGTAACGATGCCCAATTCTACGGCCCAAGGCAGCGGCCTTCAGGGTTTTTTCAGGATTTGAGAGTTTTTTGGCCTCTTGCGGGCGTTACAAAAGCGCACAGATGGCCAAAAAATCCACAAACTCGGTCTCGGTGCCGGTTTGGCGGCAGGCACCAAATCGGGGAAGCGACTTTTAACCCAGCTCGATACGATCGCGGCGGCAGCTGGTACCACGGTTGCCAGGATGTCTCGTGAAATAATCGCGGACCTCGGGCATAATGGGATCGAGGGGCGGCACCCGTTGCGGGCTCAGGCTGCCTCTGTGGGACCCTGCCGCCTTCGATTGGAAACGTTGCGCGTAATCGAGCGAACACGATGCGGAACTTAATTCAGGGCATCCACAAGTTTCAGAACGAAGACTTCCGCCAGATGCACGACCTGTTTCAGGAACTCGTGCACGGTCAGAATCCGGAAACGCTATTTATTACCTGCTCCGACTCGCGCATCGATCCAAACCGGCTGACCCATTCGCTGCCTGGAGATTTGTTCATTCTCCGAAATGCGGGGAACATCGTTCCGCCGCACGGCACTTACGCCACCGGTGAGTCGGCCACAATCGAGTTCGCCGTGGCTGGGCTGGGGGTCAAGGACATCATTGTCTGCGGCCACTCCCACTGCGGGGCGATGAAGGCGTTGCTCAAACCGGAAATCATCGCGGGGATGCCGGCCATGCAGGGCTGGCTGGCCCATTCCGAGGCGACCCGCCGCATCATCCAGGAGAACTATCGCGAGTTGGAAGGCGACGAGCTGCTCATGGCGGCGATTGAAGAGAACGTCCTCGTCCAGATCGAGCATCTACAGACGCTGCCGGCGGTCGCCGCCCGCCGCGCTCGCGGCGCGATCCATTTGCACGCCTGGGTCTACCAATTTGAAACCGGCGACGTATTCGCCTACGACCCGCGGCAACAGCAATTTGCACCGCTCCGCCGATTGGAAGCCATTCCGCCCGAGTCATCGGGGCTGCGCAGCGATCTCATCTAGCGAAGCGAGCACGTCGGCATCTTGGTCTTTATTGAGAGTTTGAAGTCACGCCGAACGCCTTGCGAGACGTGCGGAGTGAGAGCATCCGCTCGCCAAGATGTTGTTCGCGTTCTTTGACGAGCTGGGCCGCCGCGTTGTAACGGCCCGCGACGCCGGGCTGCGGATACAGTCCGCCGCCCAGAAGCAACGCGGAGAGTGCCAGGACGGCGACGCGTTCCGGCAATCGCGTCCGCAGGTCAATCGACGCAACGTGAGCGCTGCCGGTAAAGATGCGGAAGTAGGCTTGAAGCACGGCCAGCCCATTGAGCGCGGCGGCAACAACGATGGCGATTCCTACGAACGGCGAAACTTGCACGGCCCCTTCGACGAGAAGTTCCGCACCGACGAAGCCCGCCGTGCCGGGGAAGCCGATGCTCGCCAGTCCCGTCAACAGAAACAGGCCCGCCAACGTCGGAATGTGGCCGTAGAGCCCATGGAACTCATCCAACGACAGCCTGCCGGCCCGCGCCTCGATCGAGCGGAGCGTCAGACCGAATCCGGCCAGCGACAGCCCCACTGACAGCCAAACACACAGCGCGCCCGTCAGGCCGATCGGCGTCGCCGTCTCCAGGCCGACAAAGACGAGCGACGAATGGCTCAAGAACAAGTAGCAGAAGAATCGCCTCGCCTCGCGCTGCAC
>CAYWOV010000201.1:3421-6087 GCA_964459965.1 uncultured Planctomycetaceae bacterium
GCGACGAATGGCTCAAGAACAAGTAGCAGAAGAATCGCCTCGCCTCGCGCTGCACAAGCGCCATGGCGGCCGCGTAGAGGGCCGTCACCAGGGAGAGAATGGCGATGCCGTGCAACACCCATTCCGGCGCGACCGGCAGGACCAGCCGGACGGCCGCGTAGGCGCCAACCATCGGGGTCACGAATAAAAGCGCCGTTCCCAAAGTGGCGTGCTCGAAGAGGTCGGTCATCCAGCAATGCGCGGGAACGATTCCGCCGCGCACCAGGACGGCCGCCATTAACAGCGTGCTGGCGACGACGGAGAGCCAGCTCGACCCGCCGTCGAACGACATCATTGCCTGTCCGACGACCAGCAGTACAACGAACAAACCCATATGCAGGGAATAGACGCGGGTCGGCTTGCCGTGCGTAAAAAGCTCGATCCAGGGAGGAATCGTGCCGGCCGCGAGAAGCGCGATCAAGATCCACGGCTGCCGGCAACTCAGGGCGGCCAAGAGAATCGTCTCCGATGTCAGAAGGCCGGCGAAGGAGAACGAAACTCCTTTGGTCCGCAGCGTGCCGAGAACCGTCAGCAGGAAAAGCAAGGATACAAGCGGCAAGAGCGGAGCGTTCAAAGCATCCACCGCGACCGGCGTCCGGGCGAGGAGGTTGGCAAGAACATGCCATTGGCCCGGGACGCTCCACCGACCTCCGAAATTGGTCAGCGCGGCCAAAGTGCACAAGAGGGCCAGCCCGCAGAACACCAGGCTTTGTGAACGTGCGGCAACCGCGTCCCGTGTTCGGCGAACCCACACCGCTCCGAACAGCGGCAGCAAGATGGCCAGTTCGAGCCAGGGAAGAGAGAACAAGGGCATCTCCACGGGCGGGACTAGGATTCGAGTTTCACGAGTTTTCTCGATCGCCGGCCGCTGGCGCTTGCCTCTTCGCCGAAAGCAGGTCGGTCCATTGGCGTTCCCTGGCGTCGCACCAGCGAAAGAGGCGGACAAATGGTCGGACGATGTATTCGTCGATGGTCGCGTCGAGGTAACCGCGTTCGAGCGACAACCGGTAAAGGATCAGACGGGTGCGCGCCGGAAGCCAGCGATCGGCAAATTCAGCGTGATGAGGCAGGTCGGCGCCGATGGCATTTTCCAGCGTGCGGCAATCGTGCAAATAGTTCGGCGCTCGAAGGAGCTGAAGCGTTCGCAAGCAGGCGTGACCAATGATGTGGACCAACGCGATGTACCGGAGACCGAAGCCGATTTCCGCCGTAATAATGCCGACTTGAGTCAACGACGCAAACGCGAGCACGCTTTTGACGTCGGTCTGAACCCGGGTCGCAAGTGCCGCGAAGACGGCCGTGCTCAGACCAAGGGCGACCACCGCCGCGCAGAGCCACACGGACGCATCGAGAATCGGGCTGACGCGTAAGAGCAAAAACGTGCCAAGGTGCACCGATAGCGCCCCGTAAAAGACGGCGCTCGACGGCGTGGGACCCTCCATGGCCCGCGGCAACCAGCCGGAAAAGGGAACGAGGGCCGATTTGCCCGCGGCGGCAACCAACAGCAACAGTCCCACGAAGAGCGCCTCGTGCGAAGTCAGCGACGCCACTCCGTCGGGCCACGCGCCTTGCCCCGTCAGCTCAGCGAAGTCCCCTTCGCCCGTCAAATGATGCAGCGCGACCGCTGCGATCAGAAAGGAAGCATCGGCGACCCGGTAGACCGACCACACCCGCTGTCCGTTGATGACGGGCGTCGGCCGTTCCTGAAAATACGCCACCAGCAGGGCCGACGAGAGGCCGACCAACTCCCAACCGAGAAAGAGCGTCTCGATCGTTCCGGCCAAGGAGGCGACGGTCATTCCCAGCAGAAACAACGCGTAGAGTTGAAAGAAGCGGCTGTAACCCGGTTCGCGGTGCAGATACCGGTTTGCGAACGCGCCGATCGTACCCGTCAGCACGAAGGAGAGAATCGCGAACGGAACCGAAAGCCGATCGAATACGAACCGCACATGGAAGCGAAAATGCTCCTGTGGAATGGACACCCAGTTGCCCAGCTCGATTGAAACGTTGCGAGTTCCGGAAAGCAGCATCAGCGCGAGGATTCCGACCGACGTCGAGAGCCCCGCGATGACCGCCGCTTCGACCCAGCCGGCCGTCGTTCGCTCGCTCAGAGGCCGGCCGACAAGTCCCGGCAGGCCCACCACGGCCAAGAGAACGGCGGGCGAGACGACCGTGCTGATTCCGAACAGTGTGAAGAGCGCGTCGTAATTCATCGGACGATCCCCGTTCTAGCGGGACCGGGTGCGGCACCCGCGACGATCGAGGCAAAGCCTAAGTGGTCGCGCCAGCCGCGATACCAGTCCACCGACGCCCCGACGACCGGTATCGCCGGCATTTCGGGACGGTACCGCTCAAACTGACCGTTCCGGAAGACGTGAATGAGGGCCGAATCAGGATCAAGCGCGGCCAACTGAATCCAGCCATTGCGGACGAGCCGATTGAGTCCCGGAATATTATCGAGGATGGCCTGCAGCGTTTGCGTCGTCGCCTCGACGAGCATCAGCAGCCGGACTGGCTCATGGATTTCGACCATCTGCCAAGGGAGACCCGGTCGCAGATCGCTCGCCACACCGTCCATCACTCCCAACAGCGACGTGATGTTGTGCGGCAACTTCGTTCCGCAGCCA
>CAYWOV010000202.1:0-6083 GCA_964459965.1 uncultured Planctomycetaceae bacterium
TTTGCAAGGTAGCAATAGAATCCCGCCCCTTTCTGAAACTGTTGCGGCCGTTTGGTCCGCAAAGTGCGCGCGTGTTCAGTCGCGCCGTTGGCACCGGCGCATCCGCACAAAGCGTCCATGATGAATGGGAAAACCGTCGATCTCGAAGCGAGCCTCCGACGCCTCGGACCGGAGTGTCTTTGCGGCAGCAGACGGATTGCGATCGCTCGGGTCGTCGCCCTTGGCCTGCTCGCAGCGGCTTGCTTGAGCAGTGGTTGTGTCTATCGACGCATCATTGTCCGTTCCGATCCGCCCGGCGCTCGCGTGATTCTTGACGGACAAGAGGTCGGCTACACACCGACGGGCATCCCATTTACCTATTACGGCACCCGTCGCCTCACGTTGGTCAAACCCGGATTCGAAACACACTCGGAACTCGTGACGATTCCCCCACCGTGGTATCAGTGGATTCCTGCCGATTTCATCAGCGACAATTTTCTCCCTGGTCACGTGGCGGACCGGCACGATATTAACTGGCAACTCAGCCCGCAGTCGGTCGTGCCTTTGGATCAACTCCAGCAACGTGCCGATTCGCTGCGCTCTGAAGCCCACATGGGTCAGTAACGATCCGCGTGACGCTTCGATCCCGTCGTGCCACAAGAGGTCAGTCAAAAAGGTAACTGACCGATTCGTTGCGGTGGATCCGGCGGATTGCCTCGCCTAGGAGGGGAGCGACACTGATGACTTTCATGTTCGGCAATCGCTGCTCCGCCGATAGCGGGAGCGAATTGGTGACAACCAACTCGCGGATGGGCGACTCGCTCAAGCGTTTCGGCGCGGGGCCGCAGAGAACCGGA
This sequence comes from uncultured Planctomycetaceae bacterium, assembly GCA_964459965.1. Taxonomy (GTDB): domain Bacteria; phylum Planctomycetota; class Planctomycetia; order Planctomycetales; family Planctomycetaceae; genus DASPSM01. Next base: position 837 of record CAYWOV010000202.1, read on the forward strand.
TGCGTTGTTCCGACGTAGACGTCCCCTGCCCCGTGTGATTTCACAACGGTCACGGCCCCAACGATTGAGCCTGCCGTCGAAATCATGTCGTCGAATAACAACGCGGTCTTGCCGCGAATCGGTCCGCCGATGAGGTTCGCCTGCTGAGTATTCATCGCGCTCGAACGGCGTTTGTCGACGATTGCCAATGCACCTCCCAACCGCTCGACGTGTTGTAATGCCCTCTTGATGCTCCCCTCGTCCGGGCTGACAACCACGAGATCTTTTCCGGCCAGCTTGAGGCCCTGGAAGTACTCATCAAGAATCGGCGCGGCGAAAAGGTGATCGACCGGAACGTCAAAAAAGCCCTGAATCTGGGCCGCGTGCAAGTCCATCGTCAAAACCCGGTCCGCTCCCGCGGTTGTGATCAAGTTTGCGACGAGCTTCGCCGTGATTGGGACGCGGCCCGAGTCTTTGCGGTCTTGGCGAGCGTAGCCGAAATACGGCAGCACCGCCGTAATCCGCGCCGCGCTGGCCCGGCGGCAGGCGTCAATCAGGATCAACAGCTCGATGATGTTGCGATTGACCGGCGGACCGGTTGGCTGAATGATGAAGACGTCGCAGCCGCGGATGTTCTGGTTGAGTTTGACCCCGATTTCGCCATCGGGAAAGTCGGCTATTTCCACGGCCGCCAGCGTGATCCCAAGATAGTCGGCAATTTCGCGCGCGAGGGCCGGGTGTGCTCGCCCGCCGACGATTGTGAGATGATCGTAGAGCATTTCGGCAAAATCAAAGTGTGCCCGAGGTCCTTCAGTCTGCCGTTTGCGACCGACAAGTCAAGTCGGCTACGAAACGGCCCCGAAGGCGGGAATAATGGTATTGTCGGCGATCTGGACGGGGCCGTGAACGAGTGCATGCGGCCCGATGCGGCAGTTTCGTCCGATAACGGCCGGTCCCGTAATTGACGTAAACGGATAAATCACCGTCTCGGGCCCGACTTGCGTCCGCGGGTCGATATACGTCATCTCCGGGGAGACGATCGTCACGCCCGAGAGCATTAATAATTGCTGTGTCCGTTTTTGGATGGAACGCTCGACTTCCGCAAGCTGAACCCGCGTGTTAACGCCCATCGCTTCCTCAATATCGAACCGCGGCGCTGCCAAGACGCGTTTGCCCGATTCCTTAAGGACGGCGGGACAATCGGTGAGATAATATTCGTTCTGCTTGTTGTTCGGTCGAATATGATCGAACGCCCATAAGAGAGACGGGCCGTCAAAGGCGTAGCAGCCTGTATTAATCTCGGTAATCCTCCGCTCCTCCGTGCTGGCATCCTTCTGTTCGACGATCCGAACAAAGGCGCCGGATGCATCACGGACAATTCGGCCAAGCCCGTCGTTGGCAATAGTCACAGCGGTGCCGATAACACAGGCCGCCTGTTTTGAGCTCATTTCATCGAGCAGCCCGACCAACGAATCGCTCCGCAGGAGTGGGGTGTCGCCGTTCAGCACGAAGACGGGCCCCGCATGCCCGGCAAGGTGTTCGCGGCTCATCATGGCTGCGTGACCGGTCCCCCTTTGTTCGGATTGCACCGCAAAATCAACATCGGGTTCACTCGACAGTAGGCTGCGGACGATGTCGGCCCCGTGGCCTACAACCATGATCGTTCGCTTGACCCCTGCCTGTCGGACGGCATTCAAAACGTACTCAACCATTGGCCGGCCGCAGAGTTCGTGCGCCACCTTCGGCAAGACCGACTTCATCCGCGTGCTTTTTCCAGCCGCCAAAACGACGGCGATTGGCCCTCCGCCGCTCTCGCGGCCAGTCCCAATGGGCATCAATTAGGCTCCGACTGGCAATTTCCCGCTCGACTTTTCATAAGAGCGAAGCCTATCATAACTTATGTGCGGGCAGCAGTGTCGCAAGCGGGGCCAGCTTCGAATTATTGTGGTTCCCCAACAAATTGCGGCGAACATTGAGCGTCCGTCGCCGGTAGGAATGGTGCAGGAGCGGCGATGTTGCACGCGCCAATCATGAACGGCAATTGTCGATTGAAACCACTCAGTTCGCTTGCGCTCTGGCTTGTGTTGTCAGTAGTCTGGGCCACGGCGGGCGTAGCGGCCGATCATATTCGCAGCCACGTGGCGGCCAAAGTTGCCAAGGAGGCCGCCCCGCCCCGTTCCAGCGATCCAGTGGTCGCGTTTGTCGACCAGCAGATCCGGCAGGGATGGACAGAAAACGGCGTGGTCCAGTCGGCCGCTGCGGATGACGAAGAGTGGTTTCGCCGTGTTCATCTCGATCTTGTGGGACGTATACCGGCTTGGAACGAAATTGAGCGCTTCCACCGCGACAAAAATCCGGCCAAGCGGGCCGCTCTCGTAGACAAGCTGCTCGACAGCCCCGGATACGTCCGCAATTGGACGACAATCTGGACGAACCTGACGATCGGCCGGCAATCGGTCCGTTTCGTCAGTCGCACCGCGATGGAGCGGTTTTTCCGTGAAGCTTTCGCCCAAAACCGTCCCTGGAACGAGGTGGTTCGCGATCTGGTTGCCGCCGAGGGGCGTTCCGATGCGAACGGCGCCGTCAATTACCTCTTGGCACAGATGACAAATAATGACGAGGCTGTTCAAGCGACCGCCAAGACCACTCGCCTCTTCATGGGTATTCAAGTCCAGTGCACCCAATGCCACAACCACCCGTTCAATGAATGGAAGCAGGACCAGTTCTGGCAGATTAATAGCTTTCTCCGGCAGACGCGGCGGATCAATCATCGCAAATTTGATTCGGTAAGCGGTCGGCAGGTCGACGACTACGCGGAGCTGATTCCTGGCAATTTCTCCGGACCTGTTTTCTTCGAAAAGCGGAGCGGAGAAATGCAGGTCGCCTATCCGATCTTCTTCGATGTCAAGGTTGATCCGGGCAATGAGATCGATCGCCGCAAAGAGCTCGCCCGGCTAATGACAAGCGGCGAAAACCCGTTGATCGCCAAGGCAATGGTCAACCGCACCTGGGCTCACTTCCTTGGGTTCGGGTTTACGAGTCCGGTCGACGATATGGGACCACACAAACCCGCATCGCATCCCGAGCTCGTCGAACGCCTTTCGCAAGAATTCGTCAAAAGTGGCTACGATGTCAAGCGGCTCATTCGCTGGATCTGTGATTCCGAGGCCTACAACCTCACGAGCCGCGCGGGAAAAAAGAATACAGTCGACGATCCGGCCCGAGGCCACGCGCCGCTTTTCAGCCGTACGTATCCGAAGCCGCTCGAGGCCGAGCAACTGTACGATTCCCTGCTGATCGCGACGACCGCACAGGACTCAGGAGAGACGAATTGGGGCGAAGTCCAAAAACAGCGCGACGCCTGGTTGCAACAGTTCATCATCGCCTTTGGCACAGACGAAAATGACGAAGCGAATACGTTCAACGGAACCATCCCGCAGGCGCTGCTCATGATGAACGGTCCGCTTGTGCAAAAGGCGATCAGTGCGGAGAAAGGAAGTTTTCTCTGCTCGGTCTTAGAGTCCGACACGATGGAGGACAAAAAGATCCAACGGCTTTACCTCGCAACTCTGTCACGCCATCCCCACGGGAACGAGGAATCGGCCGCCGAAAGTCTTCTCGAATCCAACCGTGATAAGTTAGCCGGCTTTCAGGACCTGTTTTGGGCCCTGCTTAACTCGAACGAATTCATCATCAACCATTAGCGATCGCCATGACTATCCGCAGCCCAAATGGCATGAGCCGCCGACATTTCTTGAATCATGCACTCACCAGTGCGGCGGCCGTGCCGGCGCTTGATTTCCTGTTGCACCTGCAAGCCAATGCGGCGACGGTGCGCAAGAATCAAAAGGCGTGCATCCTGCTCTGGCTCGGGGGCGGGCCACCCACGATCGACATGTGGGACATGAAGCCCGGATCGAAGAACGGTGGCGAGTTCAAACCGATCTCGACCGCCGGTCCTTTTCAGATTTGCGAGCACATGCCCAAGGTCGCCAAGATCGCTTCGAAGCTTTCCATCGTGCGCTCGATGAGCACGCGCGAGGCCGATCACGGACGCGGCCGATATTATCTGCACACTTCCTACGTTCCCAATCCAACGGTCATTCATCCGTCGTTCGGATCCGTCGTCAGCCGTGAATTGGGCCCGAAGCGGCCTTGGCTTGAAATACCGGCGTTCGTCTCGGTGGGCGGCACAAGCGAGGGACCGGGCTTCCTGGGGATGGCCAATGCCCCCTTCGTTGTCGACGGAAGCGGTCAGATCCGCAACGCCCAGACGGACAATCTCGATGTCGCTCGCTTCCACCACCGAATGGCGATGCTGGATGTCGTCGAAACCGGATTCATTAATTCGAAGCGCGGCGACGCTCCCCAGGCCCATAAAGATATCTACAAAAAAGCCGTCAATTTAATGACGTCGCAACAGATGGCGGCATTCCGCCTTCAGGATGAACGGCCGGAACTGCTGTCGGCTTATGGCAACAACAACTTCGGCCGTGGCCTCGTGATGGCGCGGCGCTTGGTCGAGATTGGCGTCCCATTCGTGGAAGTGACGCTGGATGGTTGGGATTTGCACCAGCGCGTCTTCGACGGGCTGAAAACCCGGCTGCTGCCGAATCTTGACCAGGGATTGTCCGCCTTGGTGAACGACCTTTCTTCCCGCGGCATGTTGGAGCACACGGTTATCGTCTGCATGGGCGAATTCGGGCGCACGCCGCGAATTAATCAAGACGTCGGACGCGACCATTGGGCTCAAAGCTGGTCCGTCGTGATGGCGGGCGGCGGACTCAAGAGTGGTAAAGTGGTCGGCGGAACTGACGGCGACGGAGTTGCCGTCGAAACCAAGAGCTATCTGCCGGGCGATGTCTGGGCGACCGTCGCGCACGTGCTGGGCATTCCCTTGAATATCGTTTACACCTCCAAACTCGGCCGTCCCATGAAGATCGTCAACGGAGGCACGCCGATTCAGGAGCTGATCGGCTAAATCCGCATGGGGCAGCGCGACGACCATTCCGACTCGGCTCTTCAGTTGCCGATCGCGCCGGCGGAAGACTTCGTCCAGCTTTTTACCAAGTGGCAGCGCCGGCTGTTTCTCTTCATCCTCGCTCAGGTTCCCAACCTGGTCGATGCGGAAGAGGTTCTGCAGGAGACGAATCTCGTGATCTGGCGAAAGTCGCACACGTTTCGCCCGGGCACGAACTTCTACGGTTGGTGCTGCCGGATTGCCGTGCTGGAAGTCTTGAAACACCGTGAGCGCCACCGACGCAGCGC